>JBEIQF010000086.1:0-10997 GCA_040376635.1 Halobacteriovoraceae bacterium | reverse complement strand
CACCAACTGTCTGTCCTGCAGAAATCAAATCATAAACAGACTGATCATTGTAATCGATATCTTCAATATCAAAGTCAGGTTTCAAGTCACGCATAACAAGTTTCTGCGCGTTTGAAATAACTGTCAGAGTTTTAAGACCAAGGAAGTCGAATTTTACGAGACCAATTTTTTCAGAGAAATCTTTATCAAACTGAACAACCTGTTCACCTTTTGCTCCTCTGAAGAGAGGACAGTAAGTCACAAGAGGTTCGTTTGTAATGATGACGCCCGCAGCGTGAATACCTGCGTGACGGTTAAGACCTTCAAGACGTTTACCAATCTGAAGAATACGTCTGATCTTTGGATCATTATCTTCAAGCTCTTTAAGCTTCGGTTCTTTATCAATCGCATCCTGAAGTTCAATACCAAGTTCTTCCGGAACGAGTTTCGCAAGTGCATCTGCTTCCGAATAAGGAAGAGCAAACACACGGGAAACGTCACGAAGGACAGCTTTCGCTGAAAGTGTACCGAATGTGATGATCTGCCCTACACGCTCTTCACCGTATTTTTTCGTAACGTACTCGATCACTTCCTGACGGCGATCCTGGCAGAAGTCGATATCAAAGTCCGGCATCGAAATACGTTCAGGGTTAATGAATCGCTCGAAGAGAAGGTTGTAAGGAATCGGGTCAACGTTGGTAATTTTAAGAGCGTAGGCCACAATCGAACCAGCACCCGAACCACGACCCGGACCAACCGGAATACCATTAGCTTTCGACCAGCCGATGAAGTCAGATACGATCAGGAAGTAACCCGTGAATCCCATCTGCTTAATCAAACCAACTTCCACATTCAGACGATCGATGTACTGAGGTCTGATTTCTGATTCCCAGTTTGGTTTCGATACTAGGTGCTTAAAGTGAGGACCAGCAAATCTTTCTTCAAGACCTTCCATAGAAAGTCTCGCGAAATATTCTTCTTCAGTTTCTTTTGTCGTGATTTCAAATTTTGGGAGGAGGTAAATCTGCTTGCCTTTATCATCCTGCCATTTAATTTCAAGATTACATTTATCCGCGATCGCGAGTGTATTGTTACAAGCTTCAGGAATGTAGCTGAAAGCCTCACGCATTTCCTGCGGACTCTTCAAGTAGAATTCTGTCGTTGAAAGCTTCATGCGTTTTTCATCTTCAAACGTTTTGCCCGTTTGAATACACATGAGAACTTCCTGAGCAGCTGCATCTTCGCGAGTCAGGTAGTGACAGTCATTTGTAGCAACAAGAGGTATACCGTGCTCTTTTCCGAACGCGATAATTTTCTTGTTCACATCTACCTGTTCCGGAATTCCGTTTTCCTGAATCTCTAAATAGAAATCATCTTTGTAAATTTCACGGAACTTCATGGCCGCCGCGTAAGCACGCTCATCCTGACCTGTGAATAAGTTGTAACCCACTTCACCTTTCAGACATGCAGTCGTAGCGATCAATCCTTCAGAGTATTCACGAAGAAGTTCTACGTCAGCTCTTGGCTTGTAGTAGAAGCCTTCCTGGTAGGCCTTCGATAAAAGCTTACAAAGGTTCTGATAGCCTGTGAGGTTTTTACAAAGGAGGATCAAGTGGTGAATCTGGTGCTTCCCTTCAACTTCATCCTGCGAATCAAGAGTCTTTAAATTTTTTGGAGCACGACGATCGTGGCGAGAGCCTGGAGTGAAATAAATTTCTGAACCTAGAATCGGTTTAATCCCGGCCTGAATCGCGCGCGTGTAAAAATCAATCCCACCAAACATGTTACCGTGATCGGTACAAGCAATCGCCGGCATCTCAAGTTCTTTAGCACGTTTGAAGAGGTCACCTAATCGGATCGCACCATCAAGAAGTGAGTACTGAGTGTGAAGATGCAGGTGTGTGAAACTGTCTTTACGTGTATTTTGAAAATCACTCCCAAGAAAGGGGTTTTTCATATAAAAGGTCCTCGAAAAATAGTGTGTGTGTACTCTTAGAGATAACCATTTTTGAGAGCAAAACTGAACTTCAAAAAGCTAACCCTAACTGACTTATTTTACCCGCTAATGGCCCAGCGGGCAAATTACCTTGCTGCGCGACACCTTTCATGGTTTTACTCCTAAATCGTTCTTCTAAAATCATGGAGTTCGCGATAAAGAAAAGGCTCCTAAGGAGCCTTTTTCATGTTCACAGGTGCTAACCAGAAACTCGCAATAGATTTACTCGACTCTATCCGTTTTTTTAATCAGAAGGGATGGTCTCCAGCAACTTCAACCAATTATTCTGTTCGATCTGAAAATAAACAAGAATTCATCATTTCCCGCTCGGGAGTTGATAAAAGCAAGTTTGAACTCACCGATCTGATTTTAATCAATCCCAAGGGTGAAGTTCTTCCTCCGTTTAACAAACCTGGTATCAAGTCTTCAGCGGAAACAGAAATTCACACAGCTCTTTATGAATTATTTCCCGATGTAAATTGTGTTCTTCATACACATTCAGTTTTAGGAACTGTTCTTTCCCATACTATGGTTAAAGAAAAACAAATCGTCTTTGAAGGTTTCGAGATTTTAAAAGGTCTTGAAGGAAATCCGACACACGAGCTAACTGAAGTTCTTCCGATTGTTCCGAATTCACAGGACATGAAGGACATTCTTCGTGACATGAAAGGTCGATACGACAAAAACGTGCATGGCTTCCTGATCGGAGGACATGGTCTCTATACATGGGGCAAGGATATTGCCTCTGCAAAAAGACATATTGAAACTTATGAGTTTCTATTTGAGTGTTATCATACGATGAGGAGATTCTAATGGCCGTTCTCACAATCCTGGATCCAGTACGAAAAGAAGTTCGTGACGTTGGTGAAATTAAAAAGTTCATGAACGATCGTGGAATTATTTTTGAGCAATGGAAAGCTTCAATGCCCCTGAAAGATTCTGATGATCAGGCAACAATCCTGAAAGCGTACGAGCATGAGCTTGGGCCTTATATGAAAAAGCACGGCTATCAGAGTGCTGACGTTATCAACGTTCACAAAGACACTCCAAACGTTGAGGCCATCAGAGCTAAATTTTTGAACGAGCACACTCACTCAGAAGATGAAGTGCGCTTTTTTGTTGATGGTGAAGGACAGTTTTTCTTCCATCTTCCGAATTCATCAGAAGTGTTCAAACTGCTTTGCGAGAAGGGAGATTTTATCTCAGTGCCAAAAGGCTACACACACTGGTTCGACCTCGCTCCAAAATATCATGTGAAAGCAATCCGCGTTTTCCAGACAATGGAAGGGTGGGTAGCGAACTATACAAACAGTGGTAAAGAACAAAAGTATAACGACTTATGATCAAATTATTTTTATTCGACATTGAAGGCACTACAACGGATATCAACTTTGTTCACAAGGTGCTTTTCCCCTACTCAGAAAAATGCATGAAAGAATTTGTTCTTCATCACCAGGAAGATCCTGTTGTGAAGAATGCGATTGATGACGTACGTGAGACAGTCAGAAAAGAGCAGAATAAGCAGATCAGTCTTTACGATGTGATTGATACTCTTCTTTTCTGGATCAAGACCGATCGTAAGCACGGTGCCCTCAAAGAACTTCAGGGACTCATCTGGGATATCGGTTATTCAAAAAACGATTTTAAGGGACATGTTTATCCTGACGTAAAACCATTCTTCACGAAGATTCTGGATAAGGGTGCAAAGATCGGCATTTATTCTTCAGGTTCAGTGCACGCTCAAAAACTTATCTTCGGTTACTCATCAGAAGGTGATCTCACTCCCATGATCTCTCATTATTTCGATACAAAAATCGGTGGTAAGAGAGAGCGCACTTCATATGCAAACATTGCTACGGCGGTTCATTTACAGCCTTCTGAAATTCAGTTTTTTTCTGATATTCCAGAAGAACTAGAGGCCGCAAAAAGCGCTGGGTTTGGCGTAACTCAGGTCCTCCGTCCGGGGACAAAATCTTCGAACTTTGAAGGCATTACGGACTTTTCGGTTTCCCAAAAATATTTATAATACCCGACCCCTAAAGTTCCCTATTCGGCAAACCGATTAGGGAACATATGCAAAATTCAACTGTTAGAAGAATCCTGGTTCTTTGTTCATTCTTTGTCTATTCCGCTTGGGCGGAGCTGCCCGAAGAATTAAAACTTATCGATCAAGAGGCCTCATCGAACAAACTCACAAAAGAATGTGATCCCACTCTCAATCAGTGGCTGAGTCTACTCGATGATCTGGTGAAAAAACCACAGACTAAGATGTCTGATGCTGACAAGATCCTGAAAGATTCATTTCTTCTGCGTTTGAAAATTCACGAGAAGATGGCGGGAGTTTCAGTTGAATGCAAAAAACTCACTCAAGGTGTGTTCTCACGCATGCGTGAATATGAAGATTCGGTTGGTGCTCACAACTATGATCAAATTAAAATTGAAGAAGTTGATTACACAAAAGTCGTAGCACCTGTACTCGATCACAAAGGCTATGCTCCGTATAATCTCAATCCGAAATTTAAGACGTTTCAATTTGAAGACGGAGATATTCTGATCACTAAAGGAATCAGTCCGATTTCTTCAACGATCACAGTGTTCACTGATCACCATTCTCCTTTCAGTCACATTGCTTTCGTTCACGTCGACCCGGAGAAGAAACAAGCAGAGACAATTGAATCGTATATCGGAAAAGGTGTGAGCTTCTTCTCGATGATCGATGCCATGAAAAATGAAAACGCCCGTATTCTGGTTTTGCGACCGAAAGATCGGGATCTCGCAAAACGTGCAGCGACTTACATGCGTGATCGTGTGAAAGGTGCTTTCAGTAAAGGCTCATACATCCCATATGACTACCAACTCGACTTCAGCACGAATCAGACACTTTCATGTGAAGAAGTTGCTTTCGATTCATACAAAACCGCTTCCAATGGAACATTCACCATTCCTGAAGCACCCAGCATGATCAAGTTCCAGAGTAAGGATCTCACAAGTCGTGTGGGGATGAAAAAAGGCCGCATGATGATGCCGGCGGATATGGAAGTTGATTCACGTTTTGAAATCGTTCTCGACTGGACTGACTATCGTATCATCCGCGATTCATGGAGAAAGGATGTCATGATGAACGTCGCCCTTCATAAGAATGAAGCTGGCGAATATGATTTCCCGGAAAACTATAAAACAAAACTTGTTCCTTATATCTGGGGTCTGAGAAAAAATACATATCTCTGGCCGGCAGCCGCCTGGGTGAGTGGTATTCCGAAAGACTTCACTCCGGATGTTCCTGCTCTATCAATCGCAACAATGGGTAGCTTCAAGCAGATTCAGGCCGATCATTTACCTGATCTCCAGAAATTTGATGAAGATTATTTCCGTAATCACAATCAGTGGCCGCCGAAAGTTGCTCTGTTTGAGAAAATGAATGAATCAATCAGTCGATATAAAAAGAAAAAATAGGAGTCTTCCATGTGGAGTGTGCTTGTCGTTATTGCGATAGCCGCTGTATTTATCGCCGTTGAAAGGATCTGGCCTGATCAGAAGCTGCCGCAAGTGAAAGGCTGGTGGTGGCGGGTTATCCTCATCAACGGTATTCAGGCAGGAGTGGTTATTGTCGGAGGTATGACCTGGGAAAAATACTTTCATCAGGTGAACCTTCTTCATCTCTCGGAGAAACTTCCTTCTCTGGCCCAGGCGTTTGTCGCTTACGGTATCATGACGTTCGTTTATTACTGGTGGCACAGGGTTCGTCACGAATCTAATTTTCTCTGGAACACTCTTCACCAGCTCCACCACTCGGCTTCAAGGCTTGAAACGATCACGTCGTATTACAAGCACCCGGTTGAGATCTGGACGAATTCATTGATCGTGAGCGGGATTGTTTACACTATCTGCGGTGCTGATCTTGAAGCCGCTGGATATGTGAACATTATTTCTTCTGTGGCGGAATTTTTCTACCACGTGAACATCAAGACTCCGCAATGGCTCGGATACATCATCCAGAGGCCAGAAATGCATAAAGTGCATCACCAGCGTGGTCGTCACTATTATAACTTTGCCGACCTTCCAATCTGGGATATGGCGTTTGGTACTTTTCGAAATCCGAAAGAATTTACGGCCAAATGCGGATTCTCAAAAAACCGCGAAGAACTTTTTGTTGAAATGCTGACATTCCAAAACGTAAACCCGAGCAAGCCGGAAGAAATGAAAGCGAAACTCAAAAAAGAAGAAGTCGCATGAGTCAGCACAAAGGATACATGATCCAGCTCGATACTCTTCGGGCGCTTTCGATCATTCTCGTTCTCATTCAGCACTTCTCTCCGAAAAAATCTTTCTTCGGATCTGAGGGAGTGTTTCCTGTAGGCTTTATTGGTGTGGATATTTTCTTCGTTCTCTCAGGTTTTTTGATCACACGATCACTGATTCGCGAGAAAGATGAGGATATATCTCTCACCAGAAAAGCATTCCGTTTCACGATGAAAAGAGCGATCAGGCTTTTCCCGGTTTATTATCTCGTTCTCTTTCTTGGTCTTGCCTTCAACTTTTATAACATCAAGGAATTTTGGCCCTGGATGTTTGGATACGCTTCAAACTTTCTTGCAGCCAAAGAAGGCCAGCCTACCTGGGGTTACACTCAGTTCTGGTCTCTGGCTGTTGAAGAACAATTTTATCTGATCTGGCCGTGGTTCATCTGGTTATTACCGATTCGTACGCTCAAAGGAGCTTTCCTTGCCTTCATTTGTTCAGGAATTCTCATTCGCGGAATCATGTTCTACATCGATGCTCCACCGATAGCGATTCGTTTCTCGACGTTCGCACTTCTCGACTTGTTTGGTATGGGAGCGATCCTCGCTTACTATCACCATCATAAACGAGCTGAAGAGAAAGCAGATCTATTCAAAAAACTTGCCTGGGTTGGGCTTGCCGGCATGATTGCAGTCGTTGGCTGCAGGATTGCGAAGATCCCGGTTCTATCAAGTCCGGGAGTTGCTTTGATGTTCTTCTCGTTCTTCGGATCACTCGTTTACGTTCACCTCGTGAATGCAACAGCGATCGGAATTACGTGGGGTAAAAAGTTCTGGGAAAATCCTTTCCTGATCCACATTGGAAAAGTGAGTTACGGAATTTATGTCTACCATAACTTCGTACTCCTTCTCCTTCCTGTGGCGCTTGCAGCGATCGGTTTATCGATGACGGAAATTTTTATCATCGACTTCACTATCCTGTGCGCTGTAACTCTCTTTCTTTCGACTGTCTCATGGCATGTCTATGAGAAACAGGTTCTTAAACTTAAGGATCGTCTGTGACAAAACTTGAAAAATTCTTTTCAGGTCTCGTGATTCTGATCGGCTCCCTCTCGATGGTGGGAACGATTGCAAAGCTTGATCCTGTTAAGGGAATTGGGTTCATGACAACAGCTTCTCCGCTACCCTTGGTGTTCTCAAAATTCCGGGACGTGGAGAATTTTTCTTCTGATTACTACATGGATATCCGTTTCAAGAACGGAGAGACAACTTCATTTAAAGTCACACCAGAAATCTATGAACGCGCAAAAGGTCCTTATAACAGACGAAACCCTTATGGCGCTGTTCTCGCTTATGGTCCCATGCTCACTAAACCTAACGAACTTATCCTTCGGGATAAAGTCATGCAGTATTCGGCCTGTGGTCAGGGTACGTTCATGCGTGAAATTGGTATTTCGAAACCCATCGAGCATATCAATGTCACTGTGAAATCCAAGACTCTTGCGAAACCTGTATGGAATTTTGAAGTGAATTGCCCAACGACCGTTGCTGAGGGAGTTACGAATGAAACTCTTTAATTCAGAGAACTATGGTCCGTGGCAATTCACTTTCTTCCGGGTGGTCTTCGGCATTTATCTTGCCGTCCACTTTGCTACGCTCATTCCATTCGCCGTAGAAGTCTTCGGTCCGAATGGAATGATTCCGGATCCTTCACAGATCCCTACTCACAAAATTTTTCCGAATATCCTGAATCATCTGACTTCAGACTTTTCTCTTCAGGGTTTTCTCCTGGTACTTACCCTGCTCTCACTTGCTTATGCTGTGGGTTTTGCAAGACAGGCAGTTTCACTTGTTCTTTGGTATGGTTGGGCCTGTCTGTTTAACCGAAACATTTTCATCGCAAATCCTTCTATTCCCTATGTGGGATGGCTTCTTCTTGCAACATCAGTCATTCGTTCCGGTGAACCACTTTCAGTCTGGCCGAAGAAAGATACGCCTTGGAAGATGAATCCATGGATCTTCAATGGTGCCTGGTGGATCCTCATTATTGGTTACACATTCAGTGGCATTCATAAGGCCGCAGCTGAATCATGGCAAAATGGCTACGCTCTTAAATACGTGCTTGAGCTTCCTACAACACGTGACTGGTGGCCAAAAAACGTTCTCCTTCAGCTACCGGATTTTTTCTTACGGACAATGACCTGGGGTACACTCGCACTTGAGATTTTCTTCCTGCCATTATGTCTGTGGAAAAAAACCAGAGTGCCTGCAACGATCGCCATGATCGGGATGCATCTCGGGATTCTGACAACGGTAAGTATCGCGGATCTGACTTTCGGAATGTTCATGATACATCTCTTTGTCGTGGAATCAGACTGGGGTGTTGAGCGTGAAACGAAGAAGGTCATTTACTTTGATGGTGTATGCGGCCTGTGTGATCACTTTATTACTTTCATGGTGGATGCCGACCGTGAAAATGTTCTGAAGTTTGCGACTCAACAGGGTGAGGCCTTCCAATCACCTGAGATGAAAAAACTCGTAACTCCTGAAATGGGTGACTCAATTTTTTATCTTAAGGGAGACAAAATTTACTCCAAGTCCAATGCTGTCCTGACTGCCTTAAGTGACCTGGGAGGAGTGTGGAAACTTCTTCTTTTATTTAAGGTTATTCCTGCTCCTATTCGTGATGTCGTCTATGATTTCATTGCGAAAAACCGCTATAGGATGTTCGGAAAACACGAGACGTGCAGGCTACCGACTCCTGAAGAGCGTGCGAAGTTCTTAACTTAAACCTGACAGTAAGTTTTACAACAAATCATTCCAGGAAACACAGGTTGGTGCTAGAAGACAGGCACCAACCCAGGAGTTTCTATGAAAACAATTTTTGCTTCATTTGCGCTTTTATTATCAGTATCAGTTTTTGCTTCAGGAATTGATTCACTCAAAATCGTATTAGATCAACCGGAAGTGGAAAAACTTGAATCAGGTCTTCAGGAAAAAGGCTTTCTTCTTTCTAAAGTTCAGGACAACTACGCTACGAAAGGTGTTTTCCCTCGTTGTGCATGTAATTCACTTGAACTTACTTTTACAAAAGTGAGCAATGGAAAAGCTTCTGAGAAGAAATTCGCAGTGAGCACACAAGGATTCGGAACAAACTTAAAAGTAACAGTTACGCCTGTTAAGAACTAGAATCGCCAGAAGAGATCGTAGACGTAATAGTAACCATCTCTATTGAAACTGAGATTGGTGAAATCTCTCGTCGCGATACCAAGACTCATATGAAACGTATCCCATATCCACATATGGGATACAGTTCCACCAAATGTCTGCAATTCAACGTTATAAACCGGACCGTAAAGAACGCGGTTCCAGTTATCAGTGATGTATTCGGTAATACTTCTGATGTCTGAATCTCTAAAAAGATTCAGATCTTTCGTTGCCTTGGCGTCATCATACTGTGGATCAAAAGTTGCATTCACCATGAAGTGACTTTGAAACTTTGAGTTTGAGGGAATAGTGACGACACCACCAACTTGCCCAATCCAGTCTTGCGCCTGAACTTTGTAAGCACCTAGCCCATTCATCGTGATCTTCACATGCTTGTTCTTAAGAACTTCGTATTTGGCACCTAAGTTCGCGTAACCATCGAGCCAGAGAGCATTTACAATTCTCACTCCAAAAGTATCAGTGACTCCGTATTGAACCTGAAAGGGAGAAACGAGAACTTCTTTCTTATCGAGCGTGTGACCTTCCGAGGTGAAGACACCAAAATAAGCGAGTTCTTTGTAACGAGCAGGAACTTTTTCACTGCCCTTTAATGTGATCGAAAAGAATCCTGGAATATTTTTGTCGCGGTAAAGCCTGAAATCGAGCAGCTCTACCTTATCTCCGCCGATGACCAGAAAATTATCAACAATCTCCTCAATCTGAACTTTCACCACACCCGGAATGCCGTGGACATCGTCATCCTCAATCACGCCTATCGCGAGAACTTTTTCTTCATCCTTAGATAAGATCAAGACTCTCTTCCCTTCAAAAAAACCTTCGGCCTCGTGAAGGTCGACAAGGATTTCATTCGAAGAATGTAATTCACGAACAATCGCCTGCGAGAACGCATTAGCAGAGATCAAAAGAGTAAGGAGGAAAAGTAACTTCATAGCCATCTTGTTTGAAATTGAAAACTAATCGCGCGGTTGAGCATTGTATTCTTCACCGGTCCAAAGATTGTCTGGTCGGTGTAATTCAATCCGATCGCGTTGTAGACATTGATCGTATAACTAAAATTTACAGATGTATCCCATACAAGACTTTCTCTTCCGGGATTTCTTTGTCCATCAATCGTAACGGTCTTTGCACCTTCAAGCCTTGGAGAAAGAGCAAATCCGTAACGGGCCTTTGATCTCCAGGGAATGTATCCAACTCCACCAGTGAGACTCGTTCCCCAGAAACTGCCAACTTCAGTCTTTGTGCTGTTTGAATTGAAAGTGCGCTTGAACGAATGGTGAATTTCAGAACTATAGATGAAATCCCATTCTTTAATGTTGTGAATCCCGAAAGCACCTACACTTGTTAGATATGTTCCGGTTCCGCGAGCATCCACGCCCATACTTGTGCGTGAATCATATACAGAAGTCGCCGTTGGAATATTGAGATTATTGAAAATCCAGAAGCGATCCATCGAACTTGGCTGAAACGCCTGAGATAGTCCAATATCATTCCAGCCTGAATCATTCGCTTCAGTGCCGTTCAGCTCTCTATTTCTGTTCTGGTATTTAACAGAGACT
>JBEIQF010000283.1:0-4492 GCA_040376635.1 Halobacteriovoraceae bacterium | reverse complement strand
AGTCACAATGATCTCTTCACGGCTGTAAGCGGCAGGATCACCAGCAAGGGCCGCCTGAACGTCCAAGTCGAGGATTTCAGCTAACTTAGGCAGGCGTTCAAAGAACACTTCGGCATTGGCCGACGATTTTGCTTCAGTATTAGGATTTAAAACCGATACGGAATCAAAGTATTGTGTGAATCGTTTTTTGAGGTCGCTCACGGCCTCTTCGATGTCGTGAATTTCTCTTACGACTTCGCATCCTCTCTGTGGAAACAGGAGTAAAACGAGTTCATCAACATCTCTTCTGACTTGAGTAACGTTCAATTGGAATGTAGCAGTTTGCAACCGGTCTTTATGGAGAAACTGAGCGAGTTTAGAAGAAGACATGAAAGGCCTTTTAAAGTATAAGAGAGCTACTTAAAAGTATATTAACACGCAGGGAAATATCAATGGATCTTCGTACCAAACTTAAATCAACAGGCCTTTTACAAGTGATTGGGAACACTCCGATCATGAAAGTGCAGAGCTTGAGCGCGATTACGGGTTGCGAGATTTACATGAAATGCGAAAACCTCAATCCAGGCGGAACGATTAAAGATCGTCCTGCATTGAATATGGTCGTAGAAGCGATCGCGAAGGGTATCCTTAAACCGGGTATGACAATCGTAGAAGGTACGGCCGGTAACACAGGTATCGGTCTCGCTCTTGTAGGTCAGGCCCTTGGACACAAAGTTATCGTCGTCATGCCGAAGGGGATGGCAGTTGAAAAACATAAAGTGCTGAAGCTTTACGGTGCAGAAATCGTAGAGACAGAAGCATGTGCTTACTCTGATGAGCGCCACTTCTTCAAAGTCGGGAAAAAAATCGGACAGAGTTCACCAAACAACTGGTGGGCGAACCAATTTGATAACCCGGATAACTATCTCTCTCACTATCATTCAACTGCACCAGAAATGTATGAGCAGATGGATGGAAAAATCGACGTGGTTGTTGTGGCGGCAGGATCTGGCGGTACAGCAGCTGGTGTTTCGAAATTCATGAAAGAGAAAAATCACAATATCAAAGTCGTCATGCCGGATCCGGTTGGATCAGGGATTTGTAATTTCTTCGGAACGGGTCACTTCGATTCTGATGGTAAGTACACAATGACTGAAGGTGTAGGAATCACGCGTATGGTGGAAAACTTCCGCCACATCAAGCAGGACCGTTGTTACACTATTGATGATCAGAAGCTTACTTCACTCGCTATGTACCTTCGTGAGAAGGAAGGTCTTGTGATGGGGATGTCATCAATGCTGAACCTTGCTGGGGCATTCAATACAGCTCTTCGTGAAGGTCCAGGCAAACGAATCATCACATTCATGTGTGATGGTGGTGAGCGCGCGATCTCGAAAATGTATAATCCGGAATTCTTAAAAGAGAAGGACCTGGATGGGTCGCTTTTGCCTGAGAAAGAAATCGTCGAGATGTACAAAAAAATCTAAAAACTAAAAGGGCCCGATTGGGCCCTTTCTTTTTACTTCTTATCTAAGAATCACTCTGTCGTAGTATTTGAAGATTCTTGTGTTGTATCCACCAAAATCCCACATTGAACCAGTCACTGATTTAACTGAAGCAAGATCAACTTTCGTGCTTTCAGTTTTATTAAGTTCAACAGCATCAACTGATGCGTAATCAAGGTAGAGAGTGACATCAACGATCGCTTCCATTGATTTGCCTTTAAGGGCAGATGGCTTAACAGCTCTGTCTTCGATTCTTGTGTAAGTGAAAACAGTACAAGACGGAGCAAGTCTTAAAACAGCTGGTGCTTCAAGTGGCTTTACTTCGCCTACAACGATTTCTTCTTTTAGGTTTTGGATGCAATTCTCTGGAACAGTAAAAGTAGAACTGATTTTAGAATCAACTTTCTTATCACCAACGTTAAGAACAGAAATTGTTTCTGTTGTCATGACAACAGATGGAATCCAGCGAGTTTCCCATTTAAGACATGGAGCTGTTTCCGGGTGAGAAGGGATTTCTTCTTCGCCGTATTCAAGACAAACTTCAGACTTGTTGTAGCCATTGAATTTAGCTGCAGCATTCTTCACTTCAGCTTCAAGAGAAACTGGAAGAAGACCTTTGATACCAATGCGTTTTGCATAATCAGTCGTGATAGCGTCTAAGTTTACGTTGCCTTTAAGAACAGGTGCTGTAACAGCATTTGCCGTCGCAGAGAAGATAACAAGTGATGCTAATAGTAGCTTCATACAAACTCCTGAATGGATTAATGGGGCGGACTATAGCTTTTTTGAGAGGGGTCTGAAATGACCTAGGTGAATTCTTTACAAAACTTTAATAGAGTTACTTCAGGAATACTGATTTCAGCTTCTTAAGCATGTCGAGATCGAGTTTCATTGACTGATGAATGTTGGTTTCGAGCATTAATTCAAGTGCTGCGCGAGGAGTAAGGCTCAGTTTACCTGGTTGGATACTAGTGAGGTTATCAAACTCGTTAGCTATGGCGAGAACTTTACCTTCTTTGGAAATTCTTGGACCTTCAAGGCCTTTAGGATAACCGGTTCCATTGACTGCTTCGTGGTGATGAAGAATTGCGTTCATCGCAGGTTGAGGAAGAGCGATTCGACGAAGTTTAAGGATATCCATCGTGAATTCAGGATGCTTCTTGTAGGCCTCTTTTGCAGTTTGAGAAAGATCATTTTCCGGTAGATCAGCAATCTCAGGAGGGAGATTAATTTTACCAATGTCGTGAAGAAGACCAGCGAGAGCGACATCTTGCGGATTAGGTAATCCAAGAATCATCGCAAACAGTCCACCATACGTAGAAACATTCGAGAGGTGGAGATAAAAATTTTGCTCCTGATTAATCAGCGCATTCACTTTCATCGCGACTTCTTTATCTGCATCTTCGATAAGGATATCGATAATCTCTTTCACCTCATTGAGAAGAGCTTGAGAAGCACCGAAAGTATTCTCTTTGACGTCTTCAATGAACATGTCTGAAATTAGATCTCTTACGCAAACTTCGAGTTTGTCCTGCTTGTCAGTTTCAGACATCAGGTCTTTGAAAAGTTTTGCTGTATACTGACGGAATTTTTCCACTTCATCTTTTTTAACAAACAAAGTGTTCATTTTACTTTCAGCAAGTTTCTGGAACTTTTCATCAGAGATAGGATCGCCTTCATGAGAGAAGGGAAGTAGCTTGTTACTTCTCGGTAGATAAACCTTCATAGAGAAATCAAGAACCACGCCTGGCTTGATGTCGGCAACTTTGATGGCCTTATAGTCACGAAGTTCCGGAAGCATCGAACAGATCTGTTCATCGCCCATTGAGCGAAGCAGATCGGCCTTTTCCCATGGAAGAAGAAACGCCTGCGTGAAACCATTTTTAATAAGACGCTTTTTATCGAATGATTTTTTATCAAGCGAGATGAAAAAAAGCGGAGTCTCCATGTAAACACTTCGAAGGGTCTGGGCAATCTCAAGGGCCGGGAGATTTAAATTATCCGCAGGCGGATAGCAGAGAATCACATCCGGAGTCATGGCCACCGGCTCGATCATCTGTTCTATGTCATAGGGAAGATATTGAATTTCAGGCGAAGTTTTTTTGATCTCCGGATGAACCAGAGATTCTTCAGTTCCGTAAATGGCGATTCTGAAAGTCTTCACGGCTTTAGTATACCGTTATATTAAGAAAAATTCAGGTAAGATAATGTAATTTTAAATCCGACTATTTTCGACAACTCATTTTTTTATGACGGCCATCATTTATATCTTCATAAACGTATAAATCTTCCGTGCTTCCTCATTCGAAAGAGGAGTTTTTTCTGAAAAATCGGCCTGATCAAAATCAGGAAGAGGCAAATTGTGTTCACGGCAATAGCCGGTATAGAACTCCTCACGTGTTGGATGTTCATCCGAAATGACTGTGAAAGTTTTGGTATGAATCTTATTTTCAATGATTTTTTTTGTGAATCCAATAGCATCATTCTGATGAAGCATGTTCACCGGCCAGAGTCTTCCAGCGAGATTTTTTTTACCAGACAAGTATTTTCCCGGATGTCTCTCGCCACCGAACAATCCTCCGAACCTCAAAATCGTCCACTTAGAAAAACTTTTTACCCATTCCTCCTGCGAAGATAAGTAAGAGTCTTTTTTGGATTCAACTGAAGTTGAACTAATAAAGATGATCCATGTTTCAGGATTTATGTCCCATGACTTGAACCATTCAAGTTCTTCAGCAAAAGGAGGTACATTCAGGATCAAAATATCTGAATCAATTCTCGGAGGGAGTTCCGGATATTTCAATTTGAAGGGATGGATGTTGGTGGACTTCAGTGCTTGAATTTTTTCCTCTGAAGTCGTGCTTCCAGAAATGACATGTCCATCGACCGCAAGAGCAGTTGCAAGGGGAGATCCAAACCAACCAAGACCAATGATACTTATTTTCATTCTGACCGCGGCTTCACTTTGTAAAAAAGTTCAACAACATAAGGAAAGAAATAATTTCTCT
>JBEIQF010000435.1:0-2592 GCA_040376635.1 Halobacteriovoraceae bacterium | reverse complement strand
GAGCTTCAGAAGCATCAAGACCGATGACATCCTCAACTTCTTTTTTCACTTTCTCAGGATCAGCGTGAGGAAGATCGATTTTATTAATGACTGGCACGATCTCAAGATTATTCTCGAGGGCCATATATACGTTTGCAAGAGTCTGGGCTTCGATACCTTGAGAAGCATCTACAATCAGAAGCGCGCCTTCGCATGAAGCGAGTGAACGAGAAACTTCGTAAGTAAAATCTACGTGGCCCGGAGTATCGATAAGATTGAAGAAGTAAGTCTTCCCATCTTTCGCTTTATATTGGAGACGAACTGTCTGCGCCTTAATCGTAATCCCACGTTCTTTTTCAAGATCCATGTTATCGAGAAGTCGATCAGTTTTCTCACGATCAGTAATGGCCTTCGTCATTTCGATAATACGATCTGCGAGAGTCGATTTACCGTGATCGATGTGAGCGATAATAGAAAAATTGCGGATGAGACTGATATCCATAAGAGTACTTGTTGCCTTTAAAATTGATGAAGAACTATATCCTAATTTATTGGATCCTTCACTCGGAATTTCAGGCAGTTTTCCCCGTGCATTTCGCTTCGCAGCGCCGGAGTAAAAGAGACGGGGCCCCTAATGAAAACAGGGCCCTCAGTCGTTATACGAACACTTCTTTAGAAATAATCATCATGTAGTAGTCAAGATTGGATTCTTTGGCACGGATAGGAATAACGTTTGCGTAGCCCTGATACGTCTCTTCGGTTTCCTCAAAAATGTACTCTCCCGTATTTGGATCGATCACTTTCTTGCGCTTAGGAATCGTGATCTCTGCGTTTTCAATTTTTGAACGGCGCTTAATCGCCAGCTCGAAAGTTTCAACAATTGAATCCGGAATCAGAGTATCCGTAATGTTCTTATTGAGAACGTCATCCGACTGCATCTCAAGAGTTGAGTACATCGGGTTGTTCATGTAGATCAGCTCACCTTTGGCATTTGCGATCATGATATTCTTCTTAATCATGTTCGCGAGAGTATCAAACTTACGATGCTCAACTGAAATTCTGTCCGTACGAAGCTGCTCAAAGCGCTTCATATTGACGATCATTTTGTTCAATTCTTTTGCAAGCTCACCAATTTCGTCGTCCTGATCGTAATAAATCGAAACGTCGAAATTTACGTCCTGAAGTTCTCGAACGGCATCGTTAATTTTCTTGAATGGCATCGCAATCTTACCCGGTACGACGAGAGAAAGAAGGATTGTTCCAAGGAAAGTGATAATAAGCGTGATAAGCATGTTTCGACGAGTTTCGCCGATAATGGCCTTCACTTGTTTGTCTCTCTGCTCGTTCTGGAAATATTGAATGTCCTGGAACTCCGAGAAAGCTTCAAGAATCTTGTCTGTTAATTCATTGATCGTCGAGATACCTTCGCCGTCGCGATAAAAAAGTGATGATTTACTTACGATTGTTTTGAGTGAATCAACATAACCCTGCATCTTAGAAATAATCTTCTTCGCTTCTACCTCTGTGTAGAAAGAATCAAGTCGCTGAAGTTGAGACTGAAATCCTTCACAAAGATTTTCCAGACGTTTTAAATCCTCACCAGTCGGTTTGGTCGTCAGGATTTTCTTCTGCATTTTAAGAATTGAAACCGCAGAGATACGGACTTCATCTGTCAGAAGGGAAATTTTATTTGAGTTAACCGTGATGTTTGAAATCTGGTTATTCAGGGAATCTAGAAAGAAAAAGACTGTGAATCCCATCACGAGAACAACAACGTTCGCGATGATAAAGCTGAAGGCCACACGTCTTTTGAGAGACAACTGCATATTTACTCCGATTTACACTTCTTCTAAGTCTGAGAACAATCGATCCAGATTTTTTTCACTACCTACAAGAACCACAATATCATCCGCTTCAATCACATCCATCGGAAGTGGTGAATCGTTGATTACAACTCTGTAAGCTGCTTTCCCTTCTTCAGAGATATACGGAACACGTTTTTGAAGAGCAACAATGTTCAATGAATAGTTCTGACGAATTTGAGATTCCACGAGAGTTTTCCCCTCGAAAGACTTACCCAGTTTTAACTCTACAATGGAATATCCAGCTGCAAAGTTATAGCGCTGAAGGACGTGAGGAGCAGCAATCTTACTAGCTACGATTTCCCCCATTTCTTCTTCAACTTTAATGATTTCAGAAGCACCAATTTCGCGAAGAACGTGCTCGTGAAGCTGAGTTGTAGCTCGGGCAACGACTCGACCTACACCAAGTTTTCTCAGCATCGCTACTGACATAATACTCATTTCAATATTGTCACCGATCGCAACAATCGCTGTATCCACATCCGAAATATTCACTGCTCGAAGTGATTTCTCTTGAGTCACGTCGATACAAATGGCATGTGACACTTTGTCCTTGATACGGTCAACCAGTTCAGGGTTTGAATCAATGGCGAGAACTTCCGCACCTTTTTCAAATAGCCTGACTGCTGTCTTAGCACCAAATGTTCCGAGACCAATTACGGCAATAATCATACTTTATCCTATTAGTACTTTCCCTTCCGGGTATTCAACATTGCTTGCAGTTACAGCTCGCGAACCAATAGCAAGCACG
>JBEIQF010000044.1:0-14132 GCA_040376635.1 Halobacteriovoraceae bacterium | reverse complement strand
TGAAGTTTGCTTTAAGCTTCATTTTGGGAAGACCATCGTGCAAGAAGCTAAGAGAAAGGTCACAAACAGTTTCATTTTTATAAGAACAAGTGAATTTTCCTGAGTCATTAAACTCACCAATGTGAGTGATCTTGACCTGGAATGTTTCTGCAAGTTTGCTTATTGCTGACCAGCTCTCCTTCGGTACAGACAAGGTCATTCGCTCCTGAGATTCAGAAACAAGAATCTGCCATGGTTTGAGACCTGGATATTTCAGGGGCACTTCATCCAGACGAAGATGAGCACCATTTGTTCCACCGGACATTTCACCAACTGAAGATGAAAGTCCACCGGCACCATTATCAGTAAGCGAGTTATAAAGAAGTTCATCACGTGCAGTAAGAAGGAAATCCATCATACGCTTCTGCGTGAAAGGATCACCGATCTGAACCATACCAATCGTAGTCGATTTATCCATCACAAGGGAGCTTGCCGTTGCTCCATGGATGCCATCCATGCCTACATCACCACCGACCATGACGATGTAATCACCAGGACGATGACCCTTAGAAGTGCCTTTAGCATCTTTGATCATGGGAGGAATGATTCCAACCGTTCCGCAGTAAACGAGAGGTTTCCCAGAATATGATTGATCAAAATAAATAGCACCATTTACTGTTGGAATGCCGCTTTTGTTACCACCATCCTGAACACCATGATGGATACCTTCCAGAATTTTTGTCGGATGCAAGAGTGCAGCTGGAAGATCTTTTTCATCCGGCATACCAACACAGAATACATCCGTATTAGCGACTGGTTTAGCACCGAGACCAGTACCCATGATATCTCGATTCACTCCAAGAATTCCTGTAAGAGCACCACCGTAAGGATCAAGTGCAGAGGGAGAATTATGAGTTTCGACTTTAATACAAAGATCCATGCCATCACGGAAACGAACAACTCCGGCATTGTCATCAAAGAGAGAGACAGCCCATTCTTTGTTAAGCTCGAATGTTGGCTTTTTAATAAAATCTTTGAAAAGACTGCTGATCTTTAATTTCTGCTGGTCATCTTCATAATCGATCTCAGCATTAAAAATTTTGTGCTTACAATGCTCAGACCAAGTTTGAGCGAGCATTTCTATTTCAACGTCAGTGGGATTGCGGCCAATTGACTCGAAATGAGTTTTTATAATTTTCATTTCTTCAGTTGAAAGTGCCCAGCAATTATCTTTAGAAAGTTTCGTCAGAGTATCTTCATTTGATTTCAGAATAGGATAAATCGAAACTGGCTGCGAACTATCAAGAACAACCTCAAAATCAGGATTCAACATTTCATCACTTGTGATCAACGACTGAATAAGAGGATTAAACTCTGACTTGTGAGTCAGAATTCCCGAATGAACAGTACCTTCGAAAAAAGGAAGTTTTGACAGAAGTTCCTGGACACTTTTACCTGCGTTATCCGTAACTCCAGGCTTGAAATGAATGACATTCATCGGGAGTTTTGTCTTGAACGCCTGTTTCCATTCAAAAGAATCATTCACAAAAACCTGCTGATCAATTGAATCACCAAGTTTTTCACAGATCGCCTGCGTTTCAATGTCAGTTAAAGCTTTTGCTGAATTTACCCAGTAGAGCTGGAACTGATCATGTTCTTTAGAAAAAATAGTAAACATGTATTGATTCATAGATTGTCCTAGTTGATCTAATACTCTTCTATAAAGCTTCCATTCGATCTCTTTTCCACGCTGAATAAATGTCTCAAGAGTATCAGTCTCTAAACGCGGAAACCTTTCCTGCATGAGGATCGGTCCAGTATCAATACCGGAATCTACATAATGAAGAGAAACTCCTGAATATGGAACGTTGTCTTGAAAGGCACGCTGGTAGCTATCCATGCCAGGATATTGCGGCAGGAGAGACGGATGAATATTAATGATTTTATTTTCAAAATTTGAAAGAAGAGTTTTTCCGATAATTCTCATGTAACCAGCAAGAAGAATCCACTCTACTCCACGATCATTCAGAACTTTAAGAATTCTATTTTCAAATTCAACTTTCTTTTCGCCATTTGCTGGAATGATTTTGAACACGGGAACGTGAGGATACTTTTCACGGATGATTTTAGGTAGCGGTGATGTCTCTGTATCAACAATCAGGCACGAAACAAGAATGTCACTTCTTTCTCGTGAAGCTTCGATGAGGTTGATTGCATTTGTGCCAGTGCCAGATGCAAACAGAGCAATATTTTTCATAACTTTTTTCCAATATCTTTACGAAAGTGTTCGCCGTCAAATCGAACTGTATTAATGGCCTCGTAAGCTGTGATGCGAGCTTCGTGTTTTGAGCTGCCCCATGAAGTGACACCTAAGACTCTGCCACCATCAGTGAGTAGAGCTTCACCTTTCATCTTTACGCCAGCAAAGAACACATGGGACTTATTAAATGAATGAGGGAAGAAGTGAATCTCCTGACCTTTCTCAACAGTTGTCCCAAAAATGCCGGGATAACCTTTGGCAGCCTTCACAATGTGAACCGCCGTTTCATTTTTTAGAGTTAATGTTGTTGAAGTCCCCTTTTTCGAGAAATCAAAAAGGAAAGAAGATAAATCAGCATCAATCAGGGGAAGAAGAACCTGGGTTTCCGGATCACCGAAGCGAACATTGTATTCAAGGAGATTTGTTTCTTCAGGATTAACCATGAGACCCAGGAACAGAACGCCTTTGAAAGGAGTATGTCTTTCCTTCATTGTTGCGAGAGTCGGTTTGAGAATTTTTTCAGCGATTGTCTTGATGAAAGAATCACCTACCCATGAGACAGGAGAGATGGCACCCATTCCGCCTGTGTTTGGTCCTTTATCATTCTCAAGAAGACGCTTGTGGTCCTGAGCTGACCCCAGATAAGTGTAGTGCTCACCATTGCAAGCGAAGAAGACGGAGACTTCCTGGCCGTAAACACCTTCTTCTACAAGAATTCCATCTTCCATTCCCGGAATCGGATCAGCTTTGAGTTTTTGAAGTACGTCAGCAGCTTCATCGAAATTTTCACAGACAAATACGCCCTTTCCAAGGGAAGGACCGGAAATTTTAATCACCGGCTTTTTGTAATTTTTGAGTTGGGCCAGTGCTGAATTGAAGTCTGAATTAAAAGCTGTCGTAAGATCTGTGAAAGGAGCAGTTGGTATGCCGGCATCTTTCATCAAATTTTTTGAGAATAATTTTGAACGTTCAAGCTCGGAAGCTTTACGAGAAGGACCGAAACAAGCCACGTTAAGTTCTTCACACCAGTCAGAAACTCCTTCATAAAGGAATTTTTCAGCACCAGGGATAACAAAATCAATTTTTTCGCGCTTGATGATTGTATTGAAAGTGTCTCCACCAAACTTTTCAGTAATGGTTTTGATCTTGTCGCCTTTAATACCATCATTACCCGGCCACACAAAAACTTTTGTACTCGAATTGTCCTGAGACAATCTCCATGCAAGGGCATGCTCTCTGCCACCAGAACCTAAAATGAGAATATTCATAGGAATCCCTTTAATCTTTGCATCAGTTTCTGAAGCTTGAGTTCACCGGAGTTATTGAGAAGTTCAGGCAGAAGGACATACATCTCTTCCACTGAAGACTTAAATTCTTTCGGAAGCACAGGGGGTGCTGAAATAAATTCTTTAAATTCTTCACCATGCTTTTCTTTTACTTTTTCTAATTGCGAATACCATTCAGTCTGTCTGTAGTACTGACGGATGATTTCTTTTGAAAGCTGGATATTGTTTTTTGTCAGTCTAAGCTCGTCCGGGCCAATTGAATCGACGAGAATGATCTCACGATCAGATCCGTTATACTTGCCTGCTGCGAGCTCAATTTTTCCATCCCAGAGAGTGATTCCTGATTGCATGAACTTATTCTTCAGAACCATGGCGACAGAATGAGTTACCTGCAGAAGTGAATTCCATTCCGTTTCATTGAGGCCTGAAAGTTCTTTCGCTTCAGTATGAGTCAAAGGACGATCGAAGCGCTCTAACTTTGTTGTAAACTCAATCATTGGAGCGCTGAACATCTCAAGTTCAGAATAGACTCGGTCGTAACCCGCTTCCATCCATTCATCAGAATTTTTCTTCTTCCCGAGCGATGAACCTTTGGCAAATCCCATTCTAAAAATGACTTCGAGAGGAATGAAAACATTCTCTTTCTTCGTTATTGATGAACCATCACGAACGACCGTGAAAGGAGTCACTTCAATTTCATTTTTTTTTGTATCCGAGTTAACAAGATGATGTTTGATTCCGTTTTTAGCTAGATCTGCATAAAGAATTTTTGTGAATTCAGCGAGTGCAGCGCCCTTACCTTCCAGATGATCCGGCATTTCTCCCCAGTCAAAAACGGAGTAACGATCCGAGAATTTAAACAGGAAGTTGTCACCTTTCTGATAAACATCTTTGGTTGAACCTTTGTGAACTAAAGTTTCAGACATATTGAACTCCGCGCACTGGATAAGGATATTCAGAGTTGAGACATGATCGGCAGAAGTTAATCTTGCCGAGCGCCTCATAGAGATTAGAGATATCGTTGTAGAAAACCTTTTCTACATTGAGGTATGTTTCAAGCTCAGCTTCGGTTCTGTTAGCAGCAACAAGTTCACTCGACTGAGGGAAATCAATTCCATAAAAACACGGTGAGATGATTGGCGGGCATGTGCTCGCGAGATATACATTTTTTGCCCCGTGCTCACGGAGAAGATTGACGATTTTTTTAGAAGTCGTTCCACGAACTATTGAATCATCCACAAGGAGGATATTCTTCCCTTCAACCTGCTCACGAATGACGTTAAATTTCAGGTTCACAGTCATTTTTCTGCGATCCTGGCCGTTTTCAATGAAGCTTCTTTGAACGTATCTGTTTTTAATGAGAACTTCGCGATAAGGTTTTTTCAGGTCTTCAGAAAGAGCAATGGCACTTGCACGGGATGTATCAGGCACAGGAACAACGATATCAATATTGTCTGAGCCGTCCCACTCCTTAATTCTAGTCGCAAGTTCACGACCAAGATTCAATCGAGTCTCATAGACGCTGCGAGATTCAATTTTACTTTCCGCTCCGGCGAAATAGATCCATTCGAACATACAAGGTAGTTTTTCGGCCTTAAGCACATCTCTCTTTAAAAGAGTGCCATCAGGCTTGACGAGAATAAGTTCTCCCGGTCCAACTTCTCCGATGACCTGAAATCCAAGAAAATTCAGAACCGATGTCTCTGAAGCAAAACAATGTGCAAGGGTATTGTCTTCATTTCTTTTTACACCATAGACAAGAGGTCTGATCCCGTGACGATCACGGAACGCCATCAAGCCTTCACCTCCGACAGTCGCAACGACAGAGTAGCCACCTTCAGAAGCATTGATGATTTCTTTTACTGCAAAGGAAAGCTTTTCAAAAAAATCAGTCTGCGTTGATTTCGAAAGATTTGAAGTAAGAAGATGAAGAAGAACTTCAAGATCATTATCAGAAGTAAAAAAGTGGCCTCGTGTTGTAAGCTCTTTTTTTAATTCGAGATAGTTTGAGAGATTTCCATTATGGGCCATGGCAACAGTATAGGGATATGTCACCATCATAGGCTGGAGATCGCATTCCTTGATTTCACCGATCGTTGAATAACGGGTGTGACCAATGGCCACTTCACCCTGAAGTTTTGCAATTTCTTTGGCACCGAAAACTTGTGCAACTTGTCCGAGATCTTTATGAGTAGAGAATTTTGCGGTCTTGTAATCATGTGAAGTGATTCCCGCCGAATCTTGTCCGCGATGCTGAAGTATCAAAAGGCCTTGTTGAACTTTTTCACTGGCATTTTGAGTTCCTGTAATGCCGACAATACCGCACATGAATGTCTCCCTGGATGAATTCAGCTTAGGAAAAAGAAAACTGTTTGCCAATAAGTGAAATTAGAAATACTAATATTAAGTATAAGTCTCACTAATGCAGTACAGTCTAGAATTTCTTTTTGGGATACCGTGTTATGGCGTCAACAGTTGGGATAATCGGAGATGGTCAATTGGCACTCATGTTGAGTGAGTCGCTCGTAAAATTGAATCACCCATTCTTGTGTCTATCGATGACTGAAGAGTCACCGATGCACACCTATTTTCCGGACAATATCACATCAAATACAACACACTTCCTCAGTGAATGTGATGTCTTCACGTTGGAAAATGAATTTCACACGCTTGATGAACTGAAACTTCTTCTTCAAGATAAAACTGACAAGCTTTTTCCTGACCTCTTAAGTTATTCTCACTTTGCAGACAAAATCTCTCAACGACATTTTTATGAGTGCGCAGGTATCAACTCTCCTAAGTGGATGCCTCTTTATAATCACGAAGATCTCACTAAACTTAAAAACGATTTCCCTTACCCTTTCATCCTGAAAATGAGTCAGGGTGGATATGATGGTAAAGGAGTCAGAGTAATTTCAAACGATTCAACTCTGGTTGAGGCCTTGACTGAATTTAAATTCTTTGAAGGAACTCCCCTTCTTGCAGAGGAAAAGATTCAAATCAAAACAGAAGTCGCACAAGGCTTTCTTAGAAATGCAGAAGGAAAGTTTACCCTACTCCCTCTGGTTGAAACGATTCAGGAAGATGGAATTTGTAACCTGGTTCAATATCCTTCAACAGTGAATCCAAACATTCAGGCGCAAATCCAGTTTTTCCTTGAGAAACTTATCAGTACCGGACTTGTTGGAATTTTTAATTTCGAATTCTTCGTAGATAACAATAACCGAGTGATCATCAACGAGGGTGCACCGAGAACGCATAATTCTCAGCATCTCACTATGGATGCAAGTCCATTATCTCAATTTGATCTCCTTGCGATGTATCTGACAAATCCTGAATCAGCGCCGGAGAAAGTTAAGGCGCATTCTTCAGTTATGATTAATATCCTGGGCAAAAAATCCGGAAGCTGCGGTGACCTTAAACTTCCTTCTGTTCAAGTTTCCAAAGTTGTTCCTAAACTATATGGTAAAAAGAAATCTTCCGTGGGCCGAAAGATGGGCCATGTGAATATCGTAGATGAAAGTGGCCGCGCTGATTTACTGGCCATGGGTCGTAAAATCTTTCAGGAATATGATTTATGAAAAGAATTGCAATTGTTATGGGCAGTGACTCTGACTGGAAGGTCATGAAAAGTGCTCAGGATATTCTTAATCAATTTGAAGAAATTCCTCACACTCAGGTTGTTTCTGCTCACAGAACACCGGAGGACCTTGGAACATTCACAGCATGGGCAGAACAAAATGGAATCAAGATTATCATCGCTGGTGCTGGTGGTGCCGCTCACCTTCCTGGCATGCTCGCTTCTTATACTACTCTCCCGGTAATTGGAGTTCCGATCAACGTCACTGCATTAAATGGCATGGATAGTCTTTTATCGATTGTACAGATGCCAAAGGGAATTCCGGTTGCGACAGTGGCCGTTGATAATTCTACAAATGCAGCACTTTTAGCTCTCAGAATGTTGGGTATGACGGATGAGGTCGTTTCGAAAAAACTCCGTGCGTATCGTGAAAAAATGGCGCAGGAATCCAGAGATAAGACAAAAAATTTACTCTAAGAGCAATTCTTAAGCGTCACTAATTAAAACCCCATACTTATCACTTCATTGATAAATTCAATGTGCACTCATTGAGCAACTGATTTCATTGGTTATATCTTCTTCGGCATCTGAACTCAAAAGGAGATAACATGAAGTCCCTTTTTCTTGCTTCAATGATGATTGCATCTACACTCGCACACGCTGAACTTTGGGATGGTGGATCTCACCCTGCCAACTTCACTCGTATAGCTGGTATGACTCCGATTACGAAATTCGATTCTCTTCCTAAGTCTGGAAAGTTGGCAGATGACCGTCTCGCATGGTCTGAAACTTACTGGCCATCAAACAAAGGTGGGATTGCTTTCCGTTGGTCACATCCCGATCCACAGCCATTTAAATATCGTCTTCACACAAAAGAAGAATTGATGAAAATGAGCCAGGAGGAAATCGGAAGACTTTCTCCGTCTGAGTTGTACGATATTTCGAACAACGATTATAACTACTCGCTGACAAGAAAGGCTTTCTCACTCTACACAACTCGCGATTTGTGGTGGGAAGGAATCTGTCACGGTTGGGCACAGGCCGCTATCAACTACCCAGAACCAGCACCGGTTTTATATACGAATGCAGCTGGCATCAAAGTTCCTTTCGGAGCCTCTGATGTAAAAGGTCTTCTGGCCATGCATGAAGCTTATAACTATAAAGGTGAAAAATTCGCCTTCGCTGGTCGCCGTTGTAAAGTGAACGGTAAAGTTGTCGGTGAAGCAGATGACCGCGATCATCCGTCTCACAGAAATTTCCCGGCGACAGAACTTGCTGAATCTCCTGATTGTAAAGATGTCAACGCTGGTGCCTTCCACGTTATTATCTCGAATATGATCGGTCTTCTCGGAAGAGGTTTCGTAGCGGACATCGACAGATTTAATGATGTATGGAACCAGCCGATTGCAGGTTACACAACGACTATTGCAGGTGAAGAACCTGTAACAGCTGTTCACACTGCAAGAGGTGTGGCGAGAAGAGTTCGTGTAAAACTTAAAATGAAATATGGCGAAGAGCTTCAGTTCTTCAAACCGGAACTTGCTGCTCAAGGAAGACGTAACTTCGTTTCAAAACTTCCTGTGACAAACACTCCTCACCAGGAATTCAGATACCGTGATTACGAGTATTTTGTTGAACTGAACTCATCAGGCAACGTGATCGGTGGTGAGTGGATCTCATCTACTCGTCCGGATTTCATGTGGCTATATGGTCGCTCTTCAAACTTCAAGAGTGGACCAGTGAACCTCACTCACTTAAAACACATCTACCGTCCAGTAAGACGCTAATCCGAAGAGTGGGTCGCTTAACTGCGACCCACTCTTTCATGCCATTCAGCGATTGATTCTTTCGGATATCGTTTAAACTTTTTATCTTTTTTCTTCGTCTGTAATTCAACCCATTCAGGTTTAAAATCAAGCATCAGATGTGTGTGCTCTGGAGGCACAGGCAATTTGCTATCGATGGCCGAAGCAAAAGGATGAATGAGATCGGGATATGATGGATCAAAAAGCCACAGACCTGAGCTGCAGTTACTGCAAAAATTTCTCTGACCAGTTTTTGATTTTGCCTTATAGACAGAGATGAAATCATCCCCTTTCACTTTCAATGTTTCTGCATCTGCACTTAGATTAATGGCATAGCCACCACCGCCCTGAGTTTTGCGGCAGATACTGCAGTAACATCGCTGGTAGGGATAAATATGTTTTGAATTGACGCTGAACTTTACTTTGCCGCAGTGGCAGGAGCCTTTAAGTTTCATGACTTTCTCCTTTCAGTTTCATTACAACCGAAAGGAGCGAGTCATTTAAACTTTTATTTCATTAAAGATTTGTGCTCGTTGATGAGAGCTTCAACAACTGAAGGATCAGACAGAGTAGAAATATCTCCCAAACCTTCATATTCCTTCGAGGCGATCTTTCTAAGGATTCGTCTCATCACTTTACCAGAGCGCGTTTTCGGAAGTCCTTTAGTCAGATGAATAGTATCCGGAGCAGCAAATCGTCCGATATCTTTACGAACCACATCCTTAATACTCTCAATGAGCTCTGGAGTATAAGTGCTCTGGTTATACTTGAGGATAACGTAGGCGTAGATTCCAACACCCTTGATGTCATGAGGAACACCTACGACAGCGGCCTCTGCCACTTCTTCGTGAAGCATAAGTGCGGATTCAATTTCCGCTGTACCTAGTCTGTGTCCAGAAACGTTCAGAACGTCATCAATTCGTCCCGTGATCCAGTAATACCCATCCTCATCACGGCGACATCCATCTCCTGTAAAATAATATCCAGGATACTGAGTAAAATATGTTTCAACAAAACGCGAGTGATCTCTGTAAAGAGTGCGTGCTTGTCCCGGCCACGAAGTTTTCAGGCATAAGGCACCCTCGACTCCGTTACCATTGATCACTTCACCATTTTCCGGTTTTACAACGACCGGTTGAACGCCGAAGAATGGAAGTGTCGCCGATCCAGGTTTAGTCGGAGTAACTCCCGGAATCGGAGTAATAAGAATTCCTCCCGTCTCTGTCTGCCACCAGGTATCAACGATATCGCAACGGCCTTCACCAACAACATCATGATACCACTGCCAAATTTCCGGATTGATTGGTTCACCAACTGTTCCAAGAATACGAACAGAAGTTCGATCAAATTTTTTAACATTCTCATCACCAAGACTTGCGAGAGTTCTCAGTGCTGTAGGAGCTGTGTAGAAAATAGAAACTTTTAAATCCTGAATGATCTGCCAGTATCTTCCACTGTCAGGATAAGTAGGAATTGATTCAAAAAGTACTGACGTAGCACCGTTTGCAAGCGGACCATAAACAACATAAGAGTGCCCTGTTACCCAACCAACATCAGCGGTACAGAAATAAACATCGTTCTCATGATAATCAAAAATATATTTATGAGTGAATGCAGCGTAAGTCGTATAACCACCGGTCGTGTGAAGAACTCCCTTTGGTTTACCTGTTGATCCAGAAGTATAAAGTATGAAGAGTGGATCTTCAGCGTCCATCACAGCACAAGGAGCAACGGGACGGTATTTTTTCATTTCTTCTTCGTAGTTGATATCGCGGCCTTCAACCATGTTCACTTTCACATCAGTACGATTAACTACGATTACTTTTTCAACGCACTTAACGCCTTTAACTGCTTCATCAGTGATGACTTTAAGAGGAATTTTTTTACCCCCGCGAAGACCTTCATTTGCCGTAATAACAAGCTTGCATTCAGCATCCAGGACTCTTCCCTTGAGGGATTCAGAGCTAAATCCTCCGAAAACAACAGAATGGATGGCACCAATTCGGGCACAGGCCAGAACTGAGTATGTGAGTTCAGGAATCATCGGAAGATAGATACAAACACGATCTCCTTTCTTCACTCCGTGAGCTTCAAGAAGATTTGTGAGCTTACAAACTTGTTCGTAAACTTCCTTATAAGTGATTGTCTGATACTGGCCAGGTTCATCCTTGGCCCAGATAAGCGCGGCCTTATCACCACGCTTTTCAAGATGGCGGTCCAGACAGTTAAAAGATGCATTGAGTTTTCCACCCATATACCAGGCGTGGTTAACGTTTTTAAAATCCCCCTGAGTCGCTTTTTCCGGAAACCTATACCAGTCAATGTTCTTTGCTACGTCCAGCCAGAAGCCTTCAGGATCGTTAACGGACTTTTGATACATTTCCTGATACTGCGCCATACCTTTGATGTAGGCAGTGGCTTTTACAGTGTCCTTTACAGGGTAGGTTTTCGTGCTCATTTTCATCCTCCGGGATGCAAATATCATGGCACTCAGTGCACTTCTTTTCCAGACCATACTGTGCTAAATTATCGGGGATGCAGTATTTTAATATCCAGGTTGCCTCTCAATTATCCGGTGTAGCCAGTGCCACGATCAGGGCATGGGAAAAACGTTATAATGCTGTGGTGCCAGAAAGAGCTGATAATAAGCATCGCCTCTACTCCGAAAAAGACATTGAGAAACTGGCCCTCCTCTACCGACTTACTGAAGTTGGTCAGAGCATTGGTAAAATAGCTCACCTTGCACTCGAAGAACTAAAGGATATTTACTCATCCCTTATGCACAAGCCCTATGAAGAGCTTCAGGTTGTCACTCCTCATCATGAGAGAGTGGATTACGAGAAAATTCTAGGAAGCTTCTATATTGCATTGGCTGCCTACAAACTCGACATCATTTCCCATGAACTTGAGAAAGCAAAGTCCCTGCTTACACCTAGAGACCTTTGCCTCAACATTCTTGTTCCTTTGTTTCATGAGATTGGACATAAAGTATCACGTGGCGAACTCTCAATCGCTCAGGAACATACTTTAAGTGCCATCGTTTCTTTCCATATCGGTCAAATGATTGGTCAGCACTATCAGAAAAAAACGACAAGAGAAGAACTCGTGCTTATTACAACTCCAGAGGGAGAAATGCATGAGATTGGAATTATGGCCTCTGCTCTTCTCTGCGTTCATTATGGAGTAAGATTCATTTTCCTCGGTGCAAATCTTCCTGCAGCTTCCGTTGCAGAAGCAGCGAATGCGCTTAAGTCAAAGGCCATTCTTCTTGGTGTGACGAAGGGTCATGAAATAACAGATCAGACATCTCTTGAAGAATATCTAAGTGATCTTTCAACGCAATTGACTGTGAACTCAGACATCTGGGTCGGTGGGAATCTCAAACCATATGTCCGAACTGAACTCGAAAAGAGAAGAATTCCTTTCTTCCCGACTCTTGAAGCATTTGATGAATTTTTGAAGAATTTCTAAGAAACCGGAAGTTCAATAATAAAATTTGAACCCTGACCTGGCGTACTCTCAACGTAAATCTTTCCATTATGAGCTTCAATAATCTGTCTTGAAATATAAAGTCCAAGACCTAATCCACCGATGTTATCGGTAGCTTTTACTCTCTCAAATCTCTGGAAAATTCTATCATGATGTTCAGGATCAATTCCCGGGCCCTGATCCTTGATGCAGATTTTTGCAACATTATCTTGTTTAACGAGAGAAATACGAATCGTTTTTGTAGGCGCATATTTGACGGCATTTGAGAGAAGATTGACGATCACTTGCTCAATTCTAAGTGGATCCACATAACACTGAACTTCCACATCTGCATCGAGTTCAACTTTCTCATGATTTGACTGCAACTGATGACCGTACTGAACGAGCAGTTCCTTAAGAATATCCTGCAAGTTCACCTTCTCGATACTAAGTTTTAACTTTCCTGCCGTGATACGAGAAACATCAAGAAGATCGTCTATAAGTTTCGAAATCCTGTTCAACTGCTTATCAGAGTTTGTCATGATCTTATCAATCTTAGTATCTGTTAATACTTCTGGATCTTGCTTCAGCTGACGGGCGAGAAGCTGCAACTGAAGTTTTAAGGGAGTGAGTGGAGTCTTTAATTCGTGAGATGCAATAGAAAGAAATTCATCTCTAACCTGAATTGCTTTTTTTGCATCGTCATAGAGTTTTGATCGATAGAGGGCCTGAGCACACTGGCCCGCAATTGCTAGAATAAATTTTTTATCTTCTTCTGAGAAAGTTCTTTCATCTTTGAAGATGAAGTTAACACTTCCCAAACATGTTTCCCCAATGAGTAAAGGAGCTGTAGCTATGGCAGAAAGATTATTTCTTCTGAAATCATCAATCAAAATGGGAAATTCCTGGAGTGCCTGATAAGGATTTTCTATAAATCCTGGCGTACGGTTTTTAATTGAAACCGCAGCTGGTGTGTGAACAGTTATTGGATATCTTGACCATCTCTTGAAGCTATCTCCATGAAGCCCAATAACACCAGCAAGCTCAAGTTCCGTTCCATCATTAACAGTTAAAACAATCATGCCCGAATCAGCAGTGAGAGCTTTCAGGCCCTCTTTAATAGTAATGTCCACTACTCCTTCAACTGTAAGTGCTTCAGAAAAACGTGCCGTAATTTTCTGCAAGGTACGAATTCTTTCAAGACTCAAATCAAGAGTACTTACCATCTTATTGAATGTGTCCGTCAGCATTCCAAATTCGTCATGATCAATGACTGCTGCCTGGTAGGAAAGGTTTCCCTCGCGTACCCGATCAGTAGCTTCTTTTAAATTTTGCACGGATAAAGTTATCTTTTTGGCCGTAGAGAACCCAAAAGTAATCACGAAAATAAAGAAAAACCCTGACAAAGTTACTGCAACGAGAAGCGGTCTGAATCGATTGGTATAGATTGACGTAAAAAGAGCATCACTCTTTTGGCGTACAGTAATTTGGGATTTTCGAAGGTACTCTTTTGCATCGATAGCATATTGATTAACAATCAGAAGTTCAGCATTAAGCTCTTCACGAGTTGCATTTCGTTTATAGGTTTCAAAAAGATGATTAACACTCTGTTCGTACTGATAAACTGAATCCCGGCTTTTTTTCAAGAGAGCAGCAATTTCAGAATTCTTTCCCGTTTCTTTGATCGATTTCTCGATGGAAGATTTAAGGAAGCGTTGATTTTCATAAAAGGCAAACTGAATATCTTTCAACGG
>JBEIQF010000007.1:0-29217 GCA_040376635.1 Halobacteriovoraceae bacterium | reverse complement strand
TCTATAAACCCATTCAGGTCATCATCGAGGTCATTATTGGGAATATCGTATTCATTATCTTTAACGATATCCGAGAAAACATCTGTATGGATGAAGTCTCCGATGATGGCGATAGTAGTTTGTTTCTTTAGGTTCAGCTCGGAAAGAAATTCAAATTTGGTCAAAATTTTTTCATTCTTCTGGATCATTTCCTGGCGGTCATAAGCGGAACTACGTCCGATAGAAATCAAAGCAAATAATAATGTAATGAAACCCTTCATTCCGGTAATGTCTCAAAAGTCCTCACTGTCCTCGGACAACCATGTAGTAAAGATAGGGTGTACTATATCAAAAATTCATACGGATATGAGGACATTGAGGAAGCATATTAAAGCTCAAGTGTCTCAGAATTTAACTATACTAAAATAAAGGATTCAGTATGAATAAAAGATTCATCTTTGCGATTGTACTAATGTCACTATCTTCGATATCGATGGCTTGTCCTTTGTCAGGACTAAGTCTTTTTGATTCGCTAGATGGATATCATAAGGTGGAATTCCCTAAAAAGGTATTCTCCGAATATAAGGAACTCTCATCATTTGATAGCGTAGAATGCAAGAATTCTATTCGTATGGCCTCTTTTGAGATTGATGGTAAAGACTACCAAGCTACTTTTACATATGAAGATAGCTGTGATGGTGGCAACAGCTATGGATTTGTGCTGGAAGAGAATAAACCAGTCGCACTAGTCCTGGATGGAAACTTCTCCTGTCTTTAGAAAAAAAATTAAGGGAAGTAGAGTGAAAAATCTATTCTTACTAATACTTGGCTTGCTTGCTATTTATTCCCAGAGCGTTTTTCCTGGTATCATTATCCAACCTCTAAAATGGGAGAGTGGACAGACTCTAAAAATTCTTCTGATGAATGGAACCAATGATCATCATCAACTCTTTAAACGTGCAGTTCGAATATGGGCACCCTATGTTAATTTAAAATTTGAATTTCACGTCTTGGATTCAAAGAGTAATCATTTACCTTCAGAGTTTCTAAAAAATACTATCCGCGTGCAATTTAATCAGAATGAAAAGAGTCACTCCAGATTAGGAACCTACTATAATCTCGAGACCTTTGATGACATTACCTATCTCAATATTGAGCACTCGCCAAAGAGCAAAGTCGTATTTGTTGGTACAGCAGTCCATGAGTTGGGCCATGCTCTAGGGCTTCTCCACGAACACCAGCATCCTGATGTCAAACAGGAGTTTGACGTTATAGGCGTATGTAAATATATGTTCTTCTTGGATGTGAGTAAGGAAAGCGAATTAAATAAGTGTAAGAAGAATCTTGCTGGAATTACACCTGATGAAATTGAAGAGTACAATATGGATATCTCTTCCTTTGATCGATATTCTGTGATGCTTTATGAGGGCATTCTTAAAGAATCAAAGGGCTTTTTCAATGTCAGCCTCTCTATTGAAGATAAACTCTTTATCGCCAAACACTATCCCTTTGATCGTCCACTGAGCTCTGAACAAATAGAGAAAATGCATCAGCTCGATCGCGAGGAAGAAATGTCGTGGTTATTCAAAGAATATCAGACGTCCAAATGCAAGTTGATCTCCAAAAATGACCAGGTCTATATGCTTCAAACATCTGCAGAGAGAGAGGTCAGCGTGCTTATTAAGGATCAAAGGGTAATTGATAATTACTTTCCGTTTTGCTCGAAATAGAAGCTATCTTCTTATTTAGAAGAGCATTTTAAGGTTAGATAATTTCCAGAATTCTTCCCAGTGTAAAAAATTGTGGTTAAATTCTCTTCTCTTTGGATTCTAAGTTGAACGATTTCACCAAACGAATCTACGATGTATTCATTAAGAGTAGCGTCTGTAGCTAAAGGTCTATTATAAAACCACTGATAGATCATGTCGTTTGTCGTGCTTACTCCGCTTGGGCTCGTGAAGAAGATTGGTTCATCTGCAAGGATTAAATCAAGAGATAAAGGCTCATTGTTGAATGTATGAGCAAGTGAGCCTTCTTCAATATTTATCTTCCCAAACAGACGTAACGAAGTCGCTTCTGCAACGATACAGGATTTATATTCCTCGGCAATCGCAATCGATGGCATCGCTGTTATAAAAATTAGAACCATCATTGTTTTTAAGTTTTTCATCTATTTCACCTTTGTTGGCGAGGACAATACTACATCTTAAAATTTATAAAATAATAATTTGGAAATAGTTAGCATAGGTATGAACCTATTCATGTTCGTTCCTCATAGTCCTCGAAATGATTTTTATAATAGCTAAATTTTTATAGGGTTACCTTGTGAGTATTCTGAATAGGGCTTAAATAGGCTCAATACTTAAACCAAACTCATCAAAGGAGTTCTATATGAACGTTAAAAAATCTTTTCTACTGGCAGCTCTTGTTCTCGCAGTTTCCGTTGTACCTGCTTTCGCAAACAGCGCTGACGATAGAGATTGTGGAGATGTTATTGCTGAACACAGAACTGACCTTCAGCTTATTAAAGCAGTGACAGGCATGAACGATGTTGCAGATATCTTGTCTGTGCATGCTGATAATTTATACGTCGATTTGATTAACAGAATTAATGCTGGTGGACTGTCACATCCGGAAGCTCAGATTGAATTTCAGGAAGTGCAAATGCTTTCTATTTGCTCTTCAAGTGCTCTATTCACTAAATATGAACTTTAAATACTTATAGATTGGAGTCTTTCATGAAAACATTTTTTTTAGCAATAGCAATAGCAATGGCGTCGTTAACAAGTTTCGCTCACGCTGAAATCGCAGGAAAATACACCCTTGTTAATGGGAACGGCCAGTTGTGTTCATCTAATCTTGATATTGAGAAAGTGTCAGATACAACTCTGCAGGTATCTGGTACCTATGACTTAGGAGCATATTTTAATTTAGACAGCACTCCCGGGGATTTAATCATTTCAGGGATTAACAAAGGTCCACAAAAAGAAAATTCTTCAAATCGTTCACATGGGCAAAGGTATGAATCTGTAAGCAATACAGTAGTGAAGGGCAATCAGTTAAACCTCACGAAAACGATCACTGAAAGAACTCTTTTTGTTACAGTAAGCAAAACTCGAAATGAATTAAACCTGGCGAAGTCCGGCAAAAAGTTAAAAGTTACTATAAAAAGAAGTTATGACGAAACAGGTAGCCAGTCTGGCGATTGGACTAGCTCAGAAGAATGTGTTTATACGGAATAGTATATCAGTGAGAAGGGTACTGATGTCACAATCAGTACCTTTCTCATTTTAAGGCTCAACTTCTTCGACCTCGTCGATGTCATCAGTTTCAACCGTATTTGGATCAAAAAGGGCTTCGCAGTAGCTGTTTGAAAAGTTCCAATTTGTCGTCTCACCTTTCAGTTGGTACCCCGGAAGTCCATCGGACAAGTCTCTTATTAAATGATCCATCTGACGGTAACTAAGTTCGTAGCCAGAGATTTTCCTTACGTAGCCTAAAAACCTGACTTCAGATGCCGAACAGCTGAAATTTAATTCACCAAGATCAACATAGTGTCTATTTAGGACTCGCCTTACGACTTTGTTCGCTTCTAATCTTGATAATTTCATAGCTATACATGATAAGTTATCTGATTCATTTGTATTCTTATCCAGAAAACGTTTTTGAGTTATTGAGGACGAGTTGTCTTAAATCCTCGCTTTGTCCTCACTTTCGTCATTTCAATGCTCACCAAAGGATTGAGACTTTCCGATAGGATGACTCGTGAGGTTTCAATGGTGACTAGGTTCTTTTTTCTACTATTATTTTCGACCTCTGCTTTTTCCCAGGTCATTCCTGAGGACATCTCAGATATTGCAGGATTCATTGCGATATCAACAATGGATACAAAACTTGTTCAGGATGCGAAGGATGCTAAAGCGGAGGACTGCGATGATGATCCTAAGGCCCCATTGCCGCCAGCTCCACTTACAATTGTCAAACCTGAATCAAAAATAAAAGTGACTGTTCACTACAGTGTGGGGCTTGGGAAATCCGGAAGTGAGAAGGAATTTATTAATGCATCAAAGACTGTGGATAAGAGCATTTTGAATGAGCTAATCGACGGAACTTATGCGAGCTACGATGATCGAAGAAGAGCCATTTCTAAGGCATGTGAAGGCTCTTCAGAATTAGAGAAAATTGCACTCGCCACGCAACTGGGTGGTCGCCTCTCCCAGATCTATGACTACAATCGAGCAAATGGTGGCGATGTCCCTGATCAGTATATTACACCAGAAGAGCAGTGGACAGCGTTGAAGAACTCCGAATCAAAAGGTGTTTGCAGAGATGCTGCTTTGACTCTCTCTCAGTTTCTCATCTCTTGTGGTCTTCCCAAAGATAGAATTGGAATTCAATCCTATCAGACGATCAATTCGAGTCATCAGGTTGTTTCAGTGCTTGGATCAGATGGAAAGACTTATACCATCAACTGGGGTGAACTCTTTGCCCAAGAACAAAATGGTCTTTATTCGCCACAGCCCAGTTTAACCAATACAGATTTATTCCAGCACACTTATGATCCGGAAACAGGAAAAATCATTGAGCGACGTCGAAATGATCTTGGAGACATCTTAAAAAGAGTGACTGGCGGAAAACTCGACAACAGGCCTCTACCAGATCTCCTTTTAGTTGAACTCTCAAACGGAGGACTTTCAGGGAATCTTTTCAAGGCAGAGACCTCTGCCGGGGATGTCATGAAAGGCTTTGGAGTTAATTATAAAGGTCAAAATCATACAAAAGAATGGATGATGAACGTTGGAATAGCTTTCGCCAAAAACGAAAAAGAAACTCAGAAGAGCGAGATCGAATATTCTAATCTTAAACAGGATCTTATCTATATGCAGGGGGAAGTCGTTTATTCTCCAAGCTTCCAATACAAATTTTCTGATGGAGACAGTATCGTTTTATCCCCCGTAGCTGGAGTTGAGATGGATGCTTATATGTCAAAAAATCAGGAAGGTGATAAAAATGGAAAAGGGCAAGGCTCAATACTAAGCTCGAAAATTGGTGCTAGTGCTGAAGTAAATGGCGAAAATATGTCTATGTGGGGAAAAGCGGTGGCACATTTAAACCACATTACTTTCCAGTACAATTCTGAAAAGGCCGGTAGCTCAGAAGGTGCCACCATCGTTGGACAATCATCATATTTAGTAGGAGCTGCTTACAAAAATGAAGACTATTCTGTTTCTACATCTGCGGAAATCATCATTTCGAAAGCTGAAACTTCAAAACATATTAAAATAGCGGCTTCTGATAGACGCAACAATCTTGAGGGGCGAATTATCTATAGTGTATATGATCGTAGAGACGGTACGCGAACTGATTTCGTAAAAATTGATGCCGGCAAAACGTGGACGTTTGAACAAGTCGGGACAGTAAAAGTAACTCTTGGATTACAAAAATCACTGCTTGAAGATTTAAAAGGTGTTGCTATGGCGCTAGATGCTTCCTGGAGACCAAAGTAGGTTACTTTTCATCCTGTACGATAGCTTCTTTCGAGAGAGGATCTAGGGGAGAGATTGATGCATGTATTTCGATATAAAGTGAACTGATATCCTGCTTCACTAGCTTTCCAAAATCATCCCCGAAATCAAAAATAATTTCAGAACCTTCACGTTTCTCTCTCTTGTCACTGTCCATAGCTATTAATCCTTATCTGGTCATTTTAAACCAAACAAAACGATTAATGACAAAGCCGAAGTTTTAATCTGAGGTATTGAGGACGTGTGAGAGAGGTAAGGCAGATAAGATTTGATCTTGCCTGCCTTACCCGGAAGTATTTGTTTTAATCTTGTGATGAGAGTTCAGTCAGTTCGATTCCAGACATTTCGAGTACCATCTCAAGCAAAATTTCTTCTTTTTGAAGATTGTTATTCAATGAGAGTTCTCTCTGTAACGCTTCATCATTCATGAGTGTTACAAGATTCATTTCAAGTTCTTTAGAGAGGTGAGTATCTGAACCTGATAGATGATGAATTTGATTACTCACTGATAAAAATGATGTTTCATAATCACCGGGTTTTTTCACTACTGGACCGCCATCTGTTCCAGTACCTTCCTGACCGCTGCCACCTGGAAGTTTTATAACAACGATTTGTGCACCCGTACCTGATTGTCCGATCGGTTTTCCGCTATTCACGTCGGCCGCAAAAGCATTCCCCATTATTAATAGTGTCACCAGAATTGTTAAATTTTTCATTTTATCGTTCCTTTTTGGTAAGTGGGAATAATGATAAGTTAAATTGATAGACTTCATCGTATTCTTCATTTTCGTCAGCGATTCGTCCCACTTGACGTGGGAAAGTCAGCAGCAAATCTTTAATCTTTTGGAGCTTTGATTTTGGGACAGCAAAGGTGAAAGACGAGTGTAATCTCTCTTCAAGAGGAACGTTTTCAATTGCATCCAGACTTTTTAATAGCAGTTCTCTCTGAAGTTTTCTTCGTGCTTCACTTGTCACGGCTTGGGAGGACCATGTATTGTTAGGTCTGTGGATATCGTATTTGCCATGTCTGAATGCTATAAAATCAAATCTCTCCAGACGTTGAAGAGCTTCCTCTACAAGATTTTCATCAATATTTAATCTTTGTGATAAATAGCTCGCACTATGTTCGATATCTTTTAATTTTAAGAGCTCCAATAATGCGAAATGGTGCCATTCCGAAATAATGTTCAGTACATCTTCGTCAATCGGACGGAAGTAACTTTTGTTCTTTAGAAATCGAGATAGCAATTCATCGATTTGTTCGTCAGCATAACCCAGACTCAGTAAACATGAATTCATTGTGGCGTGAGATAGTGTTCGCTTCCCACTGATAACTTTACTTAGAAGTGATTGGTCTATGTCTAGTTTTTGGGCAAAAGAACGGAGCGAGTACTTAGAGTTCCTCATTTTCTTTGCTTCGTATTCTTTCTTTAAAAAATCCGAGAAAGAATCTATTTCGATTAAATTTTCTAATTCTACGTTCATATAGCTACTTGGCCTTTGGCCTTTCAATATGGGTTACTCTTTGTTTCTAAAAAATAAATGATTCTTATGTTCTAATTAAATACTCTTTCCTCATTGTCCTCACCCAAGAATGTAAATATTATCTGATTTTCATCAGATTATTTGCCTGTCGAATTGATACCATTTTGAAAAATTGCTGAGTAAGAGTACCCATTTGGCAACACCGCTTTTGCCATGACTGGAATTTTTAATAAGCGAGAAACATTTTTTGCCAGGAACATGTCTTGGGTGCTGAGAGATTTTCTGGTTATTGTTTTTCCATCGCTCGTTACGGCTTCATACACAGGATGAGAATGAGCGAAGGTGATATAGTCTGGTCTGCTGTGACCCGTTTTCTTTTTGAATTTTGTCATGAAAATCTCAAAGGCGACGTCAATCTTCGACAGGTCAATCCCGTCGATTGATTTGCTCGTATAGAAATCATTGAAGTGATATTCTTTCCCTTGATAAACTGCAGATACAGTTAAGTATTCAACAGGATTCTTTTTAACATTTGATCGTTTGATGAGTTCATTTCCAAGCTGGTCATTCTTAGAGATTATTTGGATCTCGCGAGCACCATAGTAATAGTAAACATCTTCGCCAATTTCTTCTGCTTCAAGCATATTGCCATCAACTGCAAATCTATCAAAAGTGATGGGTTGCATCTTCTTGTGGCCTACCTCATTTATTAATAGTCTTTTATGTATCTCAGGCAATTCGTCGAAGAGACGAATTTCTTGGGCGAATGCACCTTGAGCGAGCAACAAAACAGAGATCAAAATGAACAGTCTCATTTTATTTCCTAAAAAGATTTATGCTGTATTTAAGCCCGAAATGGCCCGTTTTAGAGATGGCAGTTACAAATTTACTGATAGGTGTTTATAAATTAGACAGTTTTTCCGTGCTCCATTCCTGACTTCAAGGTGTTGGAAAGCTACGACGAGCAGCGGCGAACGCCAGATCGGCTGTCTTTAACTTCCGAAAAATATACCTTTATGCCCTTTTGAGGTAAGCTTTTTTGAATTAAAAGGAGACCGAAATGAGCACAATCAAAAAAGTTCACGCACGCCAAATATTAGATTCACGTGGAAATCCAACTGTTGAAGTAGATGTAACTACAGACAGAGGTTTTGTTGGACGTGCTTCAGTACCTTCAGGTGCATCTACTGGTTCACGTGAAGCTCTCGAGCTTCGTGATGCAGATAAATCAAAATATATGGGCAAGGGTGTTCTTACAGCTGTTAAAAATGTGAACGACCTTATCGCTCCAAAACTCATCGGTAAGAGTGTTTTCGATCAGAGAGCAATCGATATGCTGATGCTCGAGATTGATGGCACTGAAAATAAAGAGAAGCTAGGTGCAAATGCAATTCTTGGCGTATCAATGGCCGTTTGTCGTGCTGGTGCACTTGAAAAAGGTAAGCCTGTTTACAAATATCTTTTCGAAGATCTAAAAGTTCCCAATCCTGTTGGCAAGATGAGACTTCCAACTCCGCTGATGAACATTATCAACGGTGGAGCTCACGCTTCAAACAATCTTGATATCCAGGAATTCATGATTGTTCCTCACATGAAAAAATCTTTCTCTGAAAACTTCCGTGCTGGCGTTGAAGTGTTCCATCACCTGAAAAAAGTTCTTTCTGACAAAGGTTACTCAACGAACGTAGGGGATGAAGGCGGATTCGCTCCGGATCTTAAATCTCACGATGAAGCTATCTCATGCATTCTCACAGCTATCGAAAAAGCTGGCTACAAACCGGGAACCGATATTTCTCTTTCACTCGACTGTGCAGCTTCTGAATTCTACAAAGACGGAAAATATGAAATGCAGGGTAAGACTTATTCATCTGAAGAGATGATTGGTTACTACGAGAATTTCATGAAAAACGCTCCGATCTATTCGATCGAAGATGGCTTTGATGAATCAGACCAGAAAGGCTTCATCGCTTTCCAGGCAAAACTTGGTTCGAAATTAGTAAACGTTGGTGATGATCTTTTTGTTACAAACGCAAAAATCCTTAAGCGTGGTATCGATAACAAAGAAGCAAACGCAATCCTTGTTAAAGTGAATCAGATCGGCTCACTTTCTGAGACATTCGATACTCTTAAACTTGCTTATGACAATGGTTTCAAGGCCATCATTTCCCACCGTTCAGGTGAAACTGCTGATGCATTCATTGCTGATCTTGCAGTTGCCTGTGGTGCCGGCCACATTAAAACTGGCTCTGCTTCTCGTTCGGATAGAATGGAGAAATACAATCAACTTCTTCGTATTGAGGAGGAGTTAGGGACTCACGCGCAATTTGATCCGGTTAAATAATTCTAAAATCGGAGGGGAATAGTTTCCCCTCCAATTTCTATTGTATTGAACCCCACAGTGTCTTAAAATTAGTTTAGGTTCTTGGACCTAAGCTGAAAGGGGGTCCCATGGTTACGAAACTGTTCCTCGGTCTTACATTCTTCTCTGACAATTCTTTCGCCAAAAACATTGAAAGTTATCGCAAACGTTTTGATTCAAAGTATCAAACGAATCCATATCTTCACTTGCCGATCGTACCTCCGTTTGAAATTGATGTAACTGAAGTGAAAAAGCTAAAAGACGAACTCGTTGAAGAGCTTGAATCATTCTTTTTTGAAAACACTGCAAATCATATTCTCAATTTCTCAGGACTTGATGTGCACGAGTATAAGAAGAACAAAATCCTTTATCTGAATCCACTTATCGAAGAAGAACTTGCCCTTTGTCAGGAGTCTGTTTTCTCCATATGTCAGTCCTATATCACTGACAGAGAGAAGAAGATGAAAGACTCAAAATCGTTCCTTACTATCGGACGATCAAACGATGTCTATGATCTTCACTCGTCTATCGATCTGGCCCGTCAGGAGTTCCAGGAATTCACTTCGCTTCCATTTGAGTCTATTTGCCTGTTCTCTAAAAATAACGGCATCTGGTACCGAGAAGCGGATCTGGTTAGTTTTGATAAACCTGCTAATACTTTTTTGCAATCATCCCTAGTTTCCATATAATGATGGAATGAAGTTTATTTTCTTTCCAGTTCTGCTTATGGTTTGTGCAAATGCATTCGCTCAAACCAGTTATGTAGCACCTACCAGAATCCTTACCAAAAAAGCTTATCAGTTAGGTGTTACAGGTGAGTATTGGAAGAGCTCAAAGCGTGTCGATAAAGATGGAAAAAAATTTCCATTTGAAGATGGAGAATCATTTAATCGAATTCAAAGTGAAGTTGCTGGTTCCTACGGACTTACTGAGAATCTTCAGATTGGTGGGGGAGTGCGCTTCAGGCAAAATGCTTCCAAAGTTTTAAATCCAACAACGTCAGAAATTGACTCGGAAACTTCCAGCGGAGTTCAATCGGCTTTTGTGAATGCCATGTTTGCATTTAAGCCAGTAGATCAGCTTCATTATGCTGTGGAAGGTACTTACAGATACACTCCATACACGAATGAAGAGTCAACTGCATCGAGTCCGGGTAACCTGATTCTCGGTGATGACGGGAATGAATACTCTGTTGGTTTGGGTGTTACATACGCCTCAAAAACAAATAACTTCCTTTCTGGCCGTGCAGGCTATCGCAAGCCTGGTCAAGATTTAGCGGGTGAAATTTACTGGCAAGTTGAAGGCGCGCTGGCATGGAAATATGTCGCACTCATCGCGGGTGTTGATGGCGTTTCTTCCATGAACAACGATCCCTATGAAGATGATCTACCAAATCGCCCTGTTTATGAAACAGGTAGTACTGGACTCTACCATGGCGTGAATCGTGAGTGGCTCGCTCCTTATGCCGGAATTAACTTCGCTCTTGGACAGAGCTGGAGAGTTGAGTTCAAAGGCAGTCAGGTCGTTTCCGGTAAATCGACTGATCTTGGTACAAATTTCGGCATATCCTTGATCAGAAGAGTCGATGACAAGAAAACTGATAAAGCGGATTCTCGTTTCAAAGATTACGACTTCGAAGCATCCATCACGAAAATTTCTCCTAAGAAAGGTTTCGTTGTTATTGATAAAGGAATCTCAGACGACGTCCAGAAGGGGATGAAGATCGACTTCTACGAATTTGATTACGTCGGTGGAAATATCCTTCTCGCTCGAGGCATCGTGATTCAAAGCAAGGCCGATACATCTATTGTTAAGATCACCCATCTCTACAACACCAAAAAAGAGCTAAAAGAAGGCGTAGTCGCACGCGGCTCCTTTAGGTAGTTGTCCTAAACGATCAGCTTCTCATAGGTAATTTTTAAGCAGTTGTAAGCTATTGAGTTTTAGTTAGAATTAAAGAATCATTCGACTCTTATTAAGGACACAAGCTCATGAAGCTCCTACTCGCAATTGTTGTCGGCGCCTTTTTAACAGCACCAGCATACTCAAAAAGTTTCTCCAGTAAATATTGTCAGTTTGAACTACCAAGTGGATGGGAGTGTGCTCTCGAAGGATCTGAATATGTTTGTCAGAGTGAAAACGCTGACAGGAAAAAAGAAGCGATCATTATTCTTGCTGCAAAGATCAGAGGCGAACAGGATTCACTTGATGAGTACATGGCCTACTTGAAAAAAACAAAAGAATACAATCTTCCCGGCGGCAAAAAACAAGTTTCAGAGCCTAAGAATACAAAGATGTCGACGATCAATGATCAGCGTTGGGTAGATGCTCTTCACCTCGCGTCTGAAGTTCCAGGTTTCTACACAAGATATCTTGCAACAGTTAAAGAAGATCTTGGTGTAGCTGTAACTTTCTCTGTAACAAAAGATCTTTATTCTCAATACCAACCAATCATCGACAAGCTCGTTTCAACTCTTCGCGTGTTCCGTCAGAAGAAAGATAACAACCTTGCTGATCTTCGTTCTGGCAAAGGTTCGGAAGATCCAAACTTCGCAGATACGACGTTCAATCCGAATGCTCAGTTCGATATGCAAGCTAACAAGACAAAGGCCCGCGCAGCTGAAGGCGGCGGTGACGATATGTTATGGATTATTGCCCTCGTGGTAGTCGGCGCCGTAGGGATGCTGATCATGAAAGGCAAGAAGAAGAAAGGTGGCAAGAAGAAGTAAAACCAACTATTGTTGGCGGCCCCTTTTTAAGATTCAGCACCAAGTTCTCAATATTTGCACACCATCCCGCTATAGGATTTATCAACTTAGCGGGATTTTTTTTTTCCTAAGGTAAAATAGGGTTATGAAAAAATTATTTGCGGTCATTTTGAGTCTAGGTTTAATTATCGCACCAGTGCCGGTAGTAAATACCGCTCATGCAGCAGGTGCTGGTGGATATGCCAAAATGGTTCTGGGAATGGCCAACGGAATTATCGGTAGTGCGATCCTGGTTAAATGTAAAATGGGTGCCTCTCAGCCTTCGATCACCGCATACTTTGCAGGTAGTTTGGTTTACATCGCAGCGGAAATTCTAGGCGGTAAAGGTAAACGTAAGAGTGTTGAAAATAACTCTGCTTCAATGGATGCTCTAAAAGCAAACATGAAAGAGGGTGGCGATTATCAGAAAGCTTCTGTTCAAGCACAGATCGATAATGAGAAAGATAATCTCAAACATATCGAGAAAAAACGTAAATGGATGATGGCTACAAAAGTCATCTACGGTCTTGCTACTGCTCTTGCTTTAGTTGAATTCATTCTACAATTTCCACCACCCCCAGCTGGTATTGGTATCGGTAAGCCCGATATTGGTGCTTGTTCTCCGGATGGTGTCTCTCACGTTCCTGCACAAACAGGTATCGTGATGGCCTACACAGCTGCCAACGGTTTTGCCGGAGGCGGTTTAATGGGTGCAGGTATGGCAGTAGCAGCTCCATACATTTTGAAAATGATGGGTCAGGTTGCGATTGGTACAAAGATTACTGACCTTGCTGTATCTATGCTGAACTCATCCTTAGGTCGCGTGGCCTTCTTTGGTGCAGCGACAGCCCTGGTAATGATGCTTGATAATGATTTAAAAAAAGAAGCAGATCGTTCTAAAAAAATCATCGCAGATCTTGAGAAAGTAAAAGCACAATTTGAAGCTGCAGATAACAATCTGGCAGAAGGTGATTCAGTAAATACTGGAGGAGCTACAAGTGGTTCTCTTGGTGGTGGCAAAGATGATCCAACAAAGAAGACTTATGCTGTAACAGCTCTAGCTTCTGGAACTACGCTTGCTAAACATTGTTTTGCTAATGCTTCGTCTGGTGGAGTTGAATATTCTGAATCAAGTTGTAATAGCCCTATCAGAATTAACAGACCTTCTTTTGACGGTAAGTTTGATATCGGTACTCTTAAAAACGGAACAAATGCTGGTATTGATATGGCCCAGGCAATTGCAAATGGTGATCTTGCTTCGGCCGACGTTGCAGCAGGTAACCTTGCTTCTATGGCGGGTAAAGTTGATGCCATTAACAAAGAACTGATGAAAAAAGTAGATGATCAATTAAAAGCTCAAGGGAAAAAACCAATCGATATTAAGGGCGAGCTGAACCGCCAGGTGACAGCATTAAACGAAGCTCTTAATAAGCAGCAAGCTGGTTCTGGTAATTACTCGATGGCCGATTTAGATGGTGGTGAAGCGTCTACTTCTGCCGACGTTGCAAAAGTAGATACAACTGCGGCCCCTGAGATTACAACAGCTGCTGCTCCTGAAGCTGCACCAGTAGAGGCATTGGATTTAAGTAAATTAGATGAGCTTGGCGGCACTGAAGTAGTTGATCCTAATGCAGCTACTGACACTGGTAAAGTTGCTTCTCTTGAAGATTCCTTGAATCAATATGAGTCCAATGAGAATGATATTTCGACTGATCCAGGTGTATCGATTTTCAAACAAGTTTCGAATCGCTACATTCTGAATTACGGAAAAATCTTCGAGAGAAAACAGATCAATCCTCCTATGGCCGAACCACAACCTTCGAACTAAAAGTGCCAATAATAGAAGCCACTGAAAAGCCCCTGAAAAGGGGCTTTTCTATTGGTAAGCCCCTGAATTCTATACCTTTCTCTGTTCGGTGCCCCTCCCAAACACCCTTCAAATTTATAATTAAATCAAGATTTTGGAACATTATCCGATAAGGATAATACGTTACTAAGAGAGACATTTATGAATATGAAAATTTTGTCTGCCATCCTCATACTAAGCACTACTCTGAATAGCTTTGGTCAGGAAGTTGCTGCTGATGCTGCTGCTAAAAAAGCTGCATTCGATGCGGCCCTTCCAGGATTAGCAGTAGGCTCACCAGTTCAAAGATGTAATCAACTGATCCAAAAATATGAGGAAGCTGGAAAACCACAACCTCAGGGGCAAGAGTATGTTTCAGTTCAGGAATGTTATATCGTAAAAAAACTTTCTCCAGATGGTGCTATCTCTGGAGCAAATAAAGAAAACAGCAAGAACTCGATGGACGGGAAAATTACCTGTAAAGAAAAAGCAAGTTACACACAAGATTTAGATGAATGCGAAAAAGCTCTCAAATATTACAATGCAGTTGTTGTTGCAGAAACAGCAATGAATCTTCAACAAACAATTCGTACAGATTTAAAAAATCAATCCATTCAGAAAAAAGCTCAGACAGAGATGGCCCAAGGTCAGTCTCAAACGAGTATGTTTGATGCTGCATCAGCAAGTAACAACCACCAAAAAGCGATGCAACAGGAAAAAATGCTGGCTTATGCCGGAGCTGTTGCTGCTCTCGTGGCTGCACACAGAATGTTTCCTAGTCTTGAAAAAGTTCAGGAAGAAGAATGTCCTAATATGCCTAGAGATCCAAAAATAACGGCAGATGTTTGTAAAGCTTCGATGGCAAGAAACAAAGGTGCCATCATTGCTAACGAGGATGCAAAGTCAGCATTGATGAACGCAATCTTGGAGTTCACTGCTAAAGGTGCTGCTGCCGGGATTGCCATGGGCCAGTACGGAAATGCTGCTAAACAAATTGAAGCTGCGAAATCAACAATCCAGGATGATCAGACTGATATGATGATGGAAGCGTGTGTGCTGAATCCTACTGATCCAGCTTGTGCGAAAACAAGAAACCGTGTTGCTGGTCAATCAATCTCAGCTGGTGAATTTGGTGCTGGTGATATGGGTGGTACAAACTCATTCAACATGGGATCTGAATCAGAAGTTGTTCCAGAGATGGGTGGTGAAACAAATATTGATGAAGCTGCTCCAATTGCAGGTATCAATTCTCCATTCGTAGATGATGCAAAAATTGCTAAAGGTATTCTTGATCCAGCTTCAGCTGCTCAGATGCAGGCAACAGGTGGTGCAGGATCTAGTGGTGGTGCTGCTGGCGGTGGTCTTGGCGGTGGTGGTGCATCCCTAGGTAGTGACTTAAATGGCGCTAACAAAGATGGTGATAAAGAAGCTCAGATCAAAACAAATAAAGTGTCAGGCGCGTATTCACAAGGTGGAGGCGCTGGTTATAAGGGTGTTGGTAAATCGAAAGATGATGCTAATCCATTCGCAAGTTTGTTCGATGCTAAAGGTAATGGTGGTGGTGTAGAAGAAGATCGTTCAATCGCATCTGGCGATATCGATGGAGCTTCATCTGGACTCTTCCAGAAAATCTCTAAACGCTACAATCAGATCCAGGCAGATAAAAGGATTGAGGCGAAGAACCTCGAATAAGAAATGAAAGAAAATACAGTCTTCGAATACGAGGTGCTCATCCGTGAGATGCACCTCGATTCTTTTGGTCACGTCAATAACGCCGCTTATGTCATGCTCTACGAAGAGGCCCGTTGGGACTTCATTACAAAGAACGGATTTGGTCTTGATTACGTTTTAAAGAACCAGGTGGGTCCAGTGATCCTTGACCTCAGTGTTCGCTTTAAACGTGAATTAAAGAACCGAGAGCCTATTAAAATTCTTTCTAAAACTATTGAGATCGTCAGTCCAAAGATCATGGTCCTTGAACAGTCGATGGTGAAGGCCGATGGTAAAGTGGCTTCAGAGGCCAAATTCACTGTAGGTTTTTTTGATATGAAAGAACGAAAACTAATTGATGCAAATGCTGACTGGTTAAAAGCGGTCGGAGTGAAATAAAAAGGGCCCGTTCGGGCCCTTTCTTTTTTTAGATTGCTTCTTGGTACTCAGGATCCATAGGATCGTAAGTTCCTGGGTCACAATAACCATCCTGATCGTTGTCCGAACAAGTGCTGCTTGTGCCAGTGTAATCATCACACATACCGTCTCTGTTTGAATCTACACATGTATTGTAGTCATCAGAACCAGTGTTTACGTCAGTAGACGTTGGGTAGTGAGTCTCTTCGTATGACGGTGTTGAGTAATCATAACCGTAGTCTCTGTATGTCTCAGAACAGAAGTAACGGTAGTCGTTCATCTGTGAGTTCAGACGATCACGCTCGTAAGAACATGCATCGTAACCTGTATTACAAAGCTGGTTCCAGTAAGTCTGAACAACTGAGTGGTTGTTCGAATCAACTAGCTGGTAGTTACAGTAATCGTTTGTTGAGTAACGGTATCTGTATCCGTTGTAAACATAGTAAGGGTAGTTTTCAATCGTCCAGTAACCATTGTTGTAACCAGTCGCTGGGTAGAAAATCCAGTGAGAGTAGACATAGTTACGGTTAAGACGGAACACATGCGAATACCAGTCATACGTACGGTAGTAACGGATTGTATGGTAGTACGGAGATCTGTAAGGAGCATGGTAGTAATGCGAGTAACGAATCGGAGAGTATCCGAAAGGACGGTGGTAATAACGTGTACCGTAGTGAGTACGGATAGGAAGGTTATAACCACGACCGTATGAACGACCATAGTTAGGACCTACCGGACGGTTATAACGGTATCCTGGAATGCGGTAAGTAGGAGTAGTAGGACGTGGGTAGTATCGAGGAGTCGATGTACCTGGACGAACCACAACCGGACCACGAGGATTTGAACCTGGATTTGGATTGTAACGTGGGCCACGTGGAGTCGTGCCTGGAGTAGGACGAGTGATCACTGGACCGTTGTTGCCACCTGGATTTGGATTGTAACGAGGACCACGAGGTGTTGTACCTGGATTCGGGTTATATCCACCAGTCGTAGAAGGAGTTGGACGAGTGATTACTGGACCATTTCCTGAGTTGCCTGGATTTGGGTTGTAACGAGGACCGCGAGGAGTCGTTGAACCTGAACCTGATCCACCAACAGTTGATGGTGTCGGACGACTTGGAGTGTACGAACCAGTTGATGGTGTAGGGTTAGATGAACCTGGATTTGGATTATAACGAGGACCACGTGGAGTCGTTGAACCAGAACCTGAACCGCCTACTGTAGATGGAGTCGGACGGCTTGGAGTGTACGATCCAGTTGATGGAGTCGAAGGACGCGAAGGCGTCGTTGTTCCACCACGGTTTGGATTGTAGCTTGGGCCACGAGGATTTGAAGAACCAGTAGAAGTTGATGGTGAAGACGGACGCGAAGGAGTTGACGTTCCACCAGTGCTCGGACGAGAGCCGCCTGGATTGTAACGTGGACCACGTGTCTGTGCATCTACATCTGTTACTACGATTGTAGATAACAAGAATACGATTGCTGTTAAAAATTTCATGATGTCTCTCCATTCATGATTAAAGTTCTATTCTTTATGAGTACCTATTTCGAATCACAAATAAAACGACATTTTACTTACAGCGTCGCGGCCCTCAATGACGTCACTTTGGCACCAGAAAAGAGCATAGAATTCAATAGGTTGAATGCATGTAAGGACTACAATTTTTTTTAAGATTTGTAAGATGATTCAGGGCTTTAAGGGAGATGGAGTCAGAGTGACCCTGAATTAAAGCTAAAGGCTTAATCTATGTTAACGAGGAAGCGTTGATAAATTTCATCAGCGTGTTCGAGAACAACATCTTTTAAAAGCATGTCACTTTCTTGAATATTTTTTTTGAAAAGCGAAAACGAATAAGCTTCAAGATATCGTCTCGATAAAGAGTAATAACTCAGATGCCATCTCTCGGGCGAAACTCCACCACGATCAGTTGCATACGGGCGATAAAATCCATGCGCAGAATTTGTGCTGATTTTATGATCAAGCCATTCATGAATTCTTGCGGCCGGCCCATTTCCAGATGTTTCGGATGGAACGAGATTCACCTCTTCAGCTTTTTGCGTATTACCATCGTAGACATCGATATCAGTGCCCCAGTGATGTCGTGAACATCCGGGTAGAGCAGACCAGCGAAGTATAGCGAAAACGATTTGTGAAGGGGAGAGAGAGCCAAAATCGAGAGGTCCTTCCTGGTCATCAATAAGCTGTCTTTGTCCTGAAGCTTTCAGATTCCAGATTTTAAGTTGTCTCTCATGATCTCTGAATGCACTGATGATTTGCAGATCAAACCCATCAACGGCCGCATCTTTTTGAAGACGCAGAAAATCTCTCAGCATCATATGATGGATAAAAAACTTAGTGCCCTCAAGGGGCACCAAGTGTTCAGTTGTTTTTCCGTAGAGAATATCGATGTTCATTACTGAGTGATATCAGTTTTCGAAGCAGCTTCTGGTTTTGTTTCACCTTTCTCATCGAATAGGCGTCTCATACCAGAACGCTGGTAACGATTACTCAATACTTCAAAGATGTTTGTCTTCGAACCTTGGTTAATATCGTTACCGCCGTAATCGAGGTCTTGTTTCATCGCTTCTGCAATCTGGCCTTCTTGAGCAGCTAATTGATCACCAGTTAAACCGAATTCAAGTGGCTGTTCAGGAGCAGCTTCATTGCCTGTCGAAATAGTTTGAGAACCACTTACGCCAGTGGCCGGTGCTTGTTCAGCGATTTCTTTTTCAAGCATGCGTGCTGCTTCTCCTGCATTTGATGGCATACCAGAATTAGCTGATCCTCCGAAGAAACCATTTCCGCCAGATCCTGCTGCTGAGCTAAGATTTTTGGCAAGTAGAGCTGCTTGTTTATCTTTCTTCTTCTTGAAATCTTCCATACCTTTCGTATTTTCCATCTTCTTAACAAGTTCATTCATTTTGGCAGCTCTACTAGCGAGATCAGCTTCTCCAATAGTCGCTCCATCAATTGAACCAGTAGTCACACCATTAACAGGAGCTAAGGCGTTTCCAATGACTCCCATTGAACCTAAACCAAGACCTTTTACTGAACTCAGGGAAACCTTCATACAAGTATTAGATTGTTTACAGGCACAAGTGGCGTCAGCTTGTCTGTTTTGATTAACGCACACCCTTGAGCTTTGGTTTGCAGTCGCGAGTAGGGACGTGCCTTTATTCAGGCCGGCCCAAAGTTTCTGGCATATTTGAGAATTACCACGGTTTGAATTTCGCTGATTTTCAGACGTGTAACAGTAACAATTAGGTTTGCCAGGATCATTTCTGTCTTCCGACTTACAAGAATAAATAGCACCTGAAGCAGACGCAAATTCATCCTTCATTTTTCTGAGAAGATCAGCTCTTTTCTGAGAAGCTTCAGCTTGGCTTGCAGCATGATTTCTCATAATCATTGTCCATCCGGCGAGAAGTCCTGCAATGGCAGCTCGTCCTAATGGTAAAATAACTGTTTGTTTCATCATTTTCCCGGCAGCAATACCTGCTGCTGCTCCCAAACCGATACTGAGGAAATTGATTCCTTTACCTTCATCTTCCTTAAAAGCCTTAGCTGCGTTTGTATTTACTGAAGTAGATGTCGCTGAGTTATTTCCGGAACTAGACGAAGTCAGTCCCGATCCAGAAGATCCAGAACCACTTTCTTCAGATGTCGCAGAATCTGCGACCTGTTCAACTGCCTGAGCGGATGAGATTGGGTTGAGTTGTTTCATCATGGTGATAGAAACTTCTTTAAATACATCAAACGCTGATCTATCGACCATAAGCTCGGATTCTGCAAAGTTTTGTTTCATAGAATAAAATTCATCTACGCTCGGTGACCGATCTTTAAGCTTTGCTGCCTTCTGATTCATGATGAATGAAACAAAATCATTTGAATTCTGTAAGTTGTAATCAAATTGATGCTGAAATGCATATGCTTCTTCAGATTGACCACTTGAGTATTCTTCGAAAAGACTTGGCTTTTTAGATTTATAGCTTGCAGTCTTTGGTTCACAAATCCAAACTTTCGCGGCTGCAGCAGTTGTAGGATTTGAGAGCGCAATTGTAAATTGAGTGTGTTCATAGATTGCCAGACCAGCTGATGCAGTGAAAGCAAGTGCAGCTATAGTAAAGAAAGTCTTCTTCATTTTGGCAGCTTTAACCATTGAGTCCTCGGCTTCAGCTAATTTTTCAAAAGCCTGGCTTTGGGCCTCTATACTCGTCTCTCTTTCCTTGTCTTTATCCCCACCGGCATCCTCGGGATTTACAATTTTTCCCCAAGACTCTTTAATTTTTTTAAGTCGACTTCTGTGTTGCATATTTGCAAGATTTTCACCTGCTATTAAAGCAACTGAACCAGCGATCATGGCATAGAGAGCAGGTGCTGCGCATGTGGAAATAATATCCTTTGTCCCGCCCATCAATAGCGCCAACGGAACGGCGATAGCAGCTGCCTGACCTACAGTGCTGACAAATCCGCCTCCACCTTTTTTCTCGGGAGCTTCACCGGCGTTCACTTTATCCTGGAAAGCTTTCTGCGCATTCTCTTTGTAACATTGAGTATCGTCACCACACGCCATCGTTGCATTCATGACGTTCGCAGTTTCTGTTTTAGTGAGACATCGATTGAGAATACTGTCGTAAGTGAATCCTGTCGGACAATCTTCTGCATAAGCATTCTGAGCAATCAGGCTTATGTTCGGAGCGATCGGGCTAACGATCAATTCCAAACAAAGTAGAAGAGTGAGGAATCTAAATAAAGTACTCATAAAGTCTCCAGTGACATTAAACTATTTAAATTATTATAACTTGCCCCCGTACTGCACCCTAGAGCGCAGACTTTTCCCTTCGCTGAAGGCCTCATCTTGAGTCAGTTTAAACCTCATGAATTCCATGGGTTGGGCCCGTAAAATGGGGTAGGCTTATCACTTTCTTGAGGCTAGAATGTTGACTTCAAAAGTTGGCAAATATGAAAAAACTCATTCTTCTTACAATCCTCGCTCTCCCATTTAGGCTCATGGCCTTTGAACTCAAAGTTGGGGACGTACTCCTTCAGCCTCGTGACTGCTGGTCATGTACATTGATTGAGGAGCAGGAGAATTCAATCTACTCTCACATGGGTATGGTGATACAGGTTGAACCTCTTCACGTTATTGATGCTCTTGGAACGGTGAAAATTTCTAGCTTTGATGCTTTTAATGCTGGAACACAGAAGAATCAGAAAATTTCTGTACTAAGATTAAGACGTGAAGATGCAGTTGATTTCCTTCAAGAGCAGAGACTGGAATTTCTCGCTTATTATTTGAATGAATTTGATGGGCTCAAATATGATCACGATTTCCTCTGGAATAACCTCGATGAGAACGAAGAGGAAAAACTCTATTGTTCTGAGATGGTGACAAAACTTCTTCAGGGATTCCTCGGGGTTGATGTAGGTACTCGCAGAATGAAATTTGATAAGAATCGCGAACAGTGGATTAAATACTTCAAGGGCAATCCTCCTGACGGAAAGTATGGAAATTCGCCTGCTGTGTTTGAGCAATCCGAGTTATTCTATGAAGTGGGAGAGCTATGAAGCTCTGGCTTGAAAAGATCCAGCTTCCGTTAAAAGTTAACTGGAAGCTTTCCCGCAATCAGACAACACTCAAAGAAAATTTCATCGTCCATTTCGAAACACCATCCGGGAAGTTTCGTTCAGAAATCGCTCCTAATGTTCGTTACGGCGAATCTATTGAATCAATCCAAAAGCAATTTGATGAATGGATAAGTCTCAACGATTTTTCATTGAAGTCCCTGGATAACTTCAAACTTCATCATTCTCTTCGTTTTGGTCTTGAGTCAGTTCTCTTGAGTGATATCGCAAAAAAGAATAATCAAACTTTGACCCAGTTTCTTCAACTTCCTCAACCTGTGAAAGTTGAAACATCTTTTTCTATGCCGATCATTCCTTTGAATGAGATTGAAGATTATTTAAAACCAATTACCCGTTTTAAATCTTTGAAGATTAAAGTTGATGCTGACACTGGCAAAGACATGCTTCAGGAAATCAGAAAATACACTTCAGCAAAACTCAGAGTTGATGCAAATGAAGGGTGGAAAGATTTGAATCAGTTCATGTCTTTTCAGGAATCCCTCAAAGGCATGAACATTGAGTTGATTGAACAGCCGTTTCCATCTTCAATGTCTGCCGAATATAAAGAGCTAAAAAAGCACACGCCATACAAGCTTCTCGCCGATGAATCGATCGAAGATGTGGGTGACTTTAAGGATCTGGCCGAGCAGTTCCATGCCGTAAACATCAAGCTCATGAAGACAGGCTCTCTCTTGAAGGCAAAACAACTTCTTCAGGATGCAAAAGCTCACAACATGACAGCAATGATGGGTTGTATGATTGAAACGACGATCGGAATTTCTTACGGAATGCTTTTCGGAGGAATGGTTGAGTACGTGGATCTCGATGGATTCTTGCTTATCAAAGATGAGCCATTCAAACTTGTCACTGAATCAGACGGCATCTTGTCTCTCTAAAATAAAAAAGGCGCACTCAAGGTGCGCCTTCAAATTCATTATAAATTTATTTTTTCTTAGTGGTGACCGTGGCCGTGAGCACCGTGAGCGTGACCGTGAGTCACTTCTTCAGCTGTAGCATCACGTACACCAACGATTTCTACGTCAAAGAAAAGATCTTTGCCGGCCATCGGGTGGTTACCATCAACTGTTACTTCTTCAGTATCAACTTGCATGATTGTGAACACTGGAGAGTGAGCATCATTGTTAACCTGGAACTGATCGCCAACTTGAAGGTCAGCATCAGGTGGGAACTGAGTTTTTTTAACTTTTACAACTAGCTCAGGGTTGATATCGCCGTAAGCGTCGTTAGCTTTAACTTCGATTTTACGTTTATCGCCAACATTCATAAGAGCGATAACTTTTTCAAGACCAGGAATGATTTGCTGAGCGCCTTCAAGGAAATAAAGTGGCTCATCACCAATAGATGAATCAAGAGTCTGGCCTGACTTATCTGTAAGGGTATAGTGGAAGCCAATTACACGTTTCATAGAATCTCCAATTTTACGTCAGCTAATTTTCCTGACTATTGATAAACACAGTTCTTTATTTTGCGATCTACTTTCTATCTCTGAAGCGTTTAGTTTGGCAAACGTTGCGGCAACAATATCAAACGCTTCGGGAGATGTTTCAAATCTTCTTTCCAGAGGCAGGTTAATCGAGAAGGTTTCACGAAGATCTGTCCAGAATTTCTCTTCAACTGCAGCAACGGCCACGTAATGACCGTCCAAAGTTCGGTAGAGAGAGTAGCATGGATAGGCACCATTATGCAGGAATTTTGTCTTTTTTTGGCCACGTAGAGTCGAAGACCAAAAAGGATGCAGAATAGCATCGGCCGTATCGTGAAGATAACTAATTGTTTTAACAAAACCCTTTGAATCTCTACTCTCAATGATATTTGCCAGAATTTGTGTCGCAACTTGTTGTCCAAAAGTGATTCCTGCCACAGGCAGAAACGGAGGAGCAACAATTGGATCATTTTCATGGGCAACATGGAGAGATAAAAAACCACTGATCGCAAGTGCATTCAGATCGTGCATGGCCTTATTGTGCGTAGATGAAGCTTCAAGTTCAACTACAGCAAGAGGCAGGGATTTTAAGTCTTCATCAGTTAGTCCCAAAGTCGTTTTGAGTTTCGGACTGAGCGAAAGCATCAATCCAGAAGCTCCCTCAAGGTGTTTTCTGATTTCCGCTCTTGCTGAAGGGTCTTTAAAATCCAGTCGAATGACTTTTTTGTTCTTATTTAGTTCTTCATACCAGTTTTCAAAAGTCTTATCGAACTCTGAAAACATTCCTGAAATAAAAGGATCCTTGTGTTTAACATCTTCGATCTTGATCACTTCAGCTCCCATATCCGCGAGAATTTTTCCAGCAAGCGGACCGGGTAATCTGTGAGTAAAATCGATGATCTTAATTCCTTTAAGCATCCGTCGCTTCTTTCACCTTAAAGAGATCCTGGAAGTTTTGAATTCCTTTGCCTGATACTTCACAGCTATTCACTGTGCAGATCTGGTAGGAGTCATCTTTTCTCGTGTGGTAATCCATGATGAATCTAGAGAAGAAATGATTTCTCATTTCAAGGAACTCAGGAGCATCCAACCACTCAGCAGGAACTTCAATCTTTCTGAAAATAGATAGAGGATATGTCATCGCTCTTAGTCCTTCACCGTGACCCAGTGGGTTTGTGAGAACGAATTGTGATAGACCTTCGTATTTTTCTTTAAGAACTTCGGCCGGAGAAAGTTCCGGACGGAAGACACTTAGTCTCGAAAGAAGATGAACCAGAGTCATCGAAGATGAGCGATATGACTGATCAAAAAGTGGAGCCGTGAGATTCGATACACCAGGAGTAGGCTGAGCTACTGACGTGAGATAAATCTCACCGTCTTTAACAAAGTTTTTCAGTGTGAAGTCGATTGATTCAAGTGCATTTGTCTTGAACACTTCATTGCCGCTAACTTCATAAAGTCTTAATTGAGCATCACAGAAGTTTACGTAATCTTCAAGGTAGAGGGCCTGGTTATCAAGTGTATTTGTATGTTTCAGTACATGCTTACCTGTCGAGTCTGTCTTAACGAACTGCTGAAGGCATCCTTCCACAGTCTGTTTGATGAGTGAGAAAGCTTCATTCTGAATAACATCAACCGGGCAGTACTGAACAACATCACAAAGTGCTGACATAAGAAGATAGTTCCAACCCGAAAGACCTTTGCGATCAGTCGCAGGTGGCATGCGAAGTTTTCTCTGCTCAAGCAGGCGACGTCTGATATCTCTAATTTCCTGCCAGCCATCTTGTGAATAGAACTCGGCCTTCAATTCTGGATTTAGAGAAATTACGTTAAGCCCATGTTCAAAGTTTCCTTTCTCAGTGATGTTGAACATCTTGAGATATTGATCCACTTTAATTTTCTGTTCAGGAGGAGCTTCTTCGAAACTTTGCTCGAATTCTTCCTTAGAGAATGTAAAGTAGAGACCTTCAGTTCCCTCTGAGTCAGCATCCTGAGCACTGAAGAAATAATTCTCTTCAGAGATCATTTCTGATCGAAGGTAATCAATCGTCTGTAGGATCCCATCGAAGATAAGTGGAGATGGGTAGAACTGACTGAGTTTCGCGAGAACTTTAAGAAGTCCGGCCTGGTCATATAGCATTTTTTCAAAATGAGGAATGAGGAATTTCTCATCTGTTGAATAACGGTGAATGCCGCCTTTAGCGTGATCATAAAGACCACCCATCATCATGCGCTCAACTGTTTCAACAATATGCTGACCTTGTTCTTTTGGAATCATGCCTTCAAGAATCTGCTCACATGCCCATTCATAGAATGAAAAGTGAGGGAACTTCGGAGCTTGTCCGTATCCGCCATTTTTTGTATCAGCAAAATTCTTAAGTGCATTCATGATCGCACTTGGAGCAGGGAAGTGCCCTTTGAATTCAATTTTCTTATCAAGGGTCACAGGCTTTTTGATTTCTTCAACGAGCTTGTTCGCTGATTCAAGAAGCTCTGCCGGATTTGTTTTGAAAGCAGTATTGATTTGAGTGAGAACATCCATGAAAGACGGCTGGTTTTGTTTTCCAACTTTAGGGAAGTAAGTTCCGCAGAAGAATGGCTTTCCATCTGGAGTAAGAATGATCGTAAGAGGCCATCCTCCACGTCCAGTCATGATCGAACATGCTGTCTGATAGTAGTTATCTAAATCTGGGTATTCCTCTCTGTCGATTTTTACTGAAATGAAGTTTTCATTCAGAAAAGAAGCAGTTTCCACACTCTCGAAAGATTCATGGGCCATAACATGACACCAGTGGCATGAAGAGTAGCCTATTGACAGAAATATGAGCTTGTTTAGCTCCTTCGCCTTATTAAGGGGTTGCTCCCCGTAGGCGTACCAATGGATAGGATTTTCAGCATGTTGTTTGAGGTATAGGGATTTCTCAAAACGTAATTTATTTTCACTCATAAAACCTCGGAATTTGGTGCGAGCGGTAGGGGTGGTAAAATCTTCGTATTAATCTTCAATGAGTTATCTATCTCGGTCAAGGTAATTTGCTTTTTAGGCCGGGGTTAGATATAAGCGAGGGAGTATGGAACAAACGACCGGAGAAGCTAGCGTCCTTAAGACTCTAGGCGTCTCGGCGGAGGAAAAGTCAAAGAAGTCATTCTTAGGCTCTTTCTTCTCCACTTACAAAATTCCTTTGCTCTCGTTATTGCTGTTTGGTTCATTCGCAATGCGAGCGCTATATCCTGAAACATTCAGCTTTGGATTCAAGCGTCAAAAAACATATCGTTTTAAAAGCGATAGTTTAGGGTTCTTCATCGGAGACATCAGTTTCTTCATGAATAATTCTTATGATGAAGCTGAAGCGCGCATCGTTGAACTCTTCCCAAACAAGATTCAGAAGAAAGTTAAACGAGTGATTCGTCCTGTGTTGGTTCTTTGTGAGAAGCACCAGCTTGATCCGTTCTGGGTACTTTCTGTGATGTGGACAGAGTCTCATTTTAAACACGAAGCTACTTCGAAAAAAGGTGCTAAAGGTCTCATGCAAATGATGCCTCAGACCTATATGGAAACCCTGGCAGAAATGAAGTCAAAAGGGATTTTCCTTGAATCTGACCGTGGCGAAGACTATCTACGTTATCAGTATGGTCAGGCCTATTACGATTTGGGTTACTCGCAACTCGTATCAAAACTAAGAAATATGGAAGTTGGTATCTATTATTTGAAAGGTCTTCTTGAGTCTTTCAACAACAACCATTACTATGCCACTGTCGCTTACAACATGGGGCCCTACTGGACGAAAGGTCAGTTAAGAAACAATCTCCCGGTTGGTAAGAAGAATCATTACCTTGATAAGGTTTTGAAAAATTATTACCACATTACAAAAACGTTGAGCCAAAATTCCAATGTCACTTTCATCCCGAGAATCTGAACTACTCCAGCTACGTGAAGCACTTGCTCAGTTGAATTCTGAATTTTTCCTGACGATTGGTGAGAGAAGAAGTCTCACAGTCAGGATCCAGGGATTCAAAGAAGAGAAGGGAAGATATTCTCATTACGATCCTGATCGTGAGAAAGATGTCTTTGGCATGCTTCAGACTCAATTGAAAAATTGCTCTATTAAAGAACTCTTAGCGTTTTCTCTCATCATGGAAGATCACGCTATGGCGATGGCCCCTGGTTCATATCCTACATGGTCTCAATGCACTCATCTCTCGAATCCGAAAAAAGAGTTGTACGAGATGATCAATCCTCTCATGTTAAAGATTTCACGCCCTGACTTTTTCGCAAGGCTAACTCTTTCACCGGAATTCAGTTTTTTAAAAGACTTCTGATTGCCTTCCTAAGTCCAAATCCTTAATATTTAGCTCTATGAAAAAAGACCAAGTCATTGCTCTTGATGGTCCATCTGGGAGCGGTAAGTCAACTGTAGCTAAAATGATCGCTCACAAACTCGGGCTGATCTACATCGATACAGGTGCCATGTTTCGTGCAGCTGCGTACGCGCTTCAACATACGGGCATTGATTTTACCAAACATCACCTTGAAGAATCAGAAAACCAAATCATCGATAAGTTCTTCCATGACCACCGTTTTCAATTCGCTCCTGAGCCGGGTGTTCTCATTCTTCTCGATAACCTGAATCTTACGGATGTTATTCGTGAGCACCATGTTTCAAGACTTGCTTCGCAGGTTTCTAAGCATAAAGTGATTCGTGAATTCCTGAAGAACTGGCAGAGAGATATCGTTAAAGATCGTCCGGCGATCCTGGATGGCCGTGATATCGGTACTGTTATTTTCCCCAATGCTGCTCTCAAAGTTTTTCTGACAGCATCTCCGGAAGAAAGAGCGACTCGTCGATTTGAAGAACTCAAAGAGCGCGGTCAGCTTGATAACGATTACGAGACGATCCTGAAAGATATTAAAGAAAGAGATTACGAAGATATGAACCGTGAGATTGCTCCGCTTAAGAAAGCAGCTGACGGTGTTGAATTAGATTCAACTGGAAAAACGATTCCACAGATTGTGGAGGAGATTGTTTCCATGTGGGATCAGAAGAAAGGCTCATTATGATTTTAACTCCAGAAAAATTTGAAAAAATCGTCAATAACTTCCAGTCACTAAAACCAATCCTTGTTGTTGGTGACCTTGGTGTTGATAAATATACTTTCGGTGAAGTGAAAAGAATTTCTCCGGAAGCTCCTGTTCCTGTACTTGAAGTGCAGAAAGAGTGGAACAAGCTTGGTCTCGCTGCCAACGTTTCTGATAACCTGAAAAGTCTTGAAGTCGCTTCTACACTTTGTGGTGTTATCGGTGATGATTCACGTGCGAACCTTGTGGAAAGCCTTCTTGAAGAAAGAGGACTTAAAACTTGGGGTCTCGTGAGAGATCCTTCTCGTCACACGACCTACAAAGAGCGAGTGACAACTGCGACTCAGCAGATCTGTCGTGTTGATTACGAAACGAAAGATTCTATTTCTGAAGATATCAGCCGTCGCATCAGCTCACGCATCCAGGAATTTTCTGAAAACCACTCAGGTGTTATCATCGAAGATTACGGGAAAGGTCTTTTCTCTGAATCTCTTTGCCAGAAAATCATCCACGACTTCAAGGAAAAGAATCTCCTTGTTGCTGTTGATCCTTCAAGATCAATCCACCGATGTGGTACAAAGGTGCCACACTTCTTAAACCGAATCGTGCTGAATCGCACATGATGGTAGAGGCCCTTGGTTATTTCAAGGAAAGAAAGCTCGAAACCATTGCTCAGATCCTCGTTGATAAACTTAATCTCGAAAAAATCATCATCACTCTTGGTGCTGATGGTATGGCCATGCTTGATACAAAACTTGGTTCAGATCTTCGCATGATTCCAACTGCCGCAAATGAAGTCTTCGACGTTTCAGGTGCGGGAGATACTGCCATTGCAGCGATCAGCTCTTCGCTTATTTCCGGAGCATCTCTGGAAGAAGCTGCCTGGGTTGGTAACTGTGCTGCTGGTGTTGTCGTTAAAAAACGCGGAACTGCTCTTTGCTCGAAAGAAGAGCTTCGTGAATATTACGGCAATCTCAGAAAACTCATGAAGTAATGCTGACG
>JBEIQF010000349.1:0-3453 GCA_040376635.1 Halobacteriovoraceae bacterium | reverse complement strand
CTGAGAGTTTTGTTCTTTCGGCTTAACCCAGATACCACCGAACTTTCTACATTCAGCAATATCACCTTGGATTTTTTCTTTCTTAAAGAGAACCAGTGGCGACGGATATACCGGCTTCAGGTTATCTTTGATTTCTTTATTGTTTGGCTGAATACCAGAATCATTGATGGCTTTTTCATTAAGAGCAGACAGCTTAGAAAGCATTTCACTCTTAGGCTCGAAAGCTTCTTTCTCTTTATAAAGTTCTTTGTAGAACTCGAGAGTTTTGGCTTCACCATCTTTTGTGATTTTTTCGTTCAGCTTATCTTCTTGAAGAAGTTTTTTACAGAAGCCCGGAGTATAGGCCTGGCAACCACCCTTAGAGTGACCCCCGCATTTAAGAATCGATTTCACTTTGTTTGAATCAGTCTTATCAACTTCAACGATTTGCTCAAACTTCTCAAGCTTACCGTTTAACTTCTCCATCTTGAGCTGGTAAATCTCAAGTTTGTCAGAACTCTCTTTGCCCTTAGTAATCTTTAATTCATTCTCAGAATGCTTATGAAAAAGCTTCCCATCATTTACCGGTTTTTCCTGGTAATCAGAGTTGTTTGGCTTCTGAAGATCGGGTGCCACTTTGAAGTTGTCTTCAAGGGCAATATTAGCTTCCTGGGCATACACATTAAAAGCAGCTAAGAGAGCAGCTACGGCGAAAAACTTCATACGTCCTTCCTTTTTTTAGCGTAATTAACTTCTTTAACTTGTCGGCTATGATGGCATATAATGAACTTAAGAGAAGTTAATTGAGAAACACATCATATGTGGTCAATTCCCCGAGGCGACCTTAAGACTGGCACGCCTTAAATTAGACACGTACAGGCCTTGTTTATGGGTTTTCTAAAGAGAATAGAAGTCTACGCTAAGGAGCAACTCGAGCCCGGCTCGAGGCTATTTCTATCCCTCATCGTCTGCTTTTTTATCTATCTCGTAATCAAACTCGATCACAGTCTTCCGGGATTCAGCTGGCAATTTCTGGTTCCAGCTTTAAGTACATTTTTTCTACTTCTCTATTACCGAATCAGTGACGAATTTAAAGATGCTAAGACAGATGAAAAGTTTTTTCCTGATCGTCCAATTCCTTCAGGCCGACTTTTTCTTTCTGATCTCAAAGTCCTTTTAGTTGTTGTAAGCATCATCGGATACGTCATTAACGTGATCTATCCAGCGGCACGATTGGAATACATCCTTGCCTTCCTTTTTACCGTGGCCATGGGTAAGTGGTTTTTCATGGAAAAGATTATTTCTTCAAATCGCCTGATTGCTTTCTTCACTCATGCACCCGTCGGGATATTCCTCTACTGGTATGCTGAAACTTATCTTCTGAATTTTTATAATGTGAACTGGGAAACTGCTGAGAAACTTTCTCTGATCGGATTTATCGTTCTTCCGGGGATTAGCTGGGAAATTCTCCGTAAAACTTATCTTCCTCAGGATGAAATGCCCGGCTATCAGATCTATTCAACAATGATGGGCTTCAAAGGTTCATTACTTTTTGCTGCAGTATGGGTAGTGATCACAATCATCAATAACTTTATCCTCACAAGTTTATTCGAATCACTTGAAGTGATGACCTATCCGTTACTCATTATCAATCTCCTTCTTCTTGTTGCAATTACTTCTCATGCTTTCAAGCCACGTATTAAAAATCTTAAGCCAGTTGCCGAAGCTTACATGGCCCTTCATCTGTTGCTGCCATTAGGTGCATTGATTTATGAGGCCTATGTTTAAGGGAAAAGCTGGATCATTACAATTCTTGAAATCACTTGGATTTAAAGTTCCGGAATTCACCGTCATTAAACATGACGATGTTGTGAGCTGGGGTGACCAGACTAAATATACTGAACTTATGGATGCGCTTTCTAAGAAGAACGCCAATCTAATTTTGGCGAAAGCAGAATCCTTCATTCATTCTGTTCAGATTCCGGATTTGAAAATCTCTGCTGAAAAATACTTTGCAGTCAGGTCTTCAGCATCTCTAGAAGACTCTCCTGATCATTCTTTCGCAGGAATCTTTGAGACAAAACTCTTCGTCACAAAAATTCCGGAAGCGATTCAGGAAGTCTGGCTTTCTTTGTTTCAAGCTAAGGCCCTTCACTACTGCCTCGATCGCAATCTCCCGTGGTCTCATTTGCGAATGGATATTGTGATCCAGGAAATGGTGAATGGTGATAAGTCCGGCGTCCTCTTCCAGGCCGATCCTCTGGGAAAAATCGGCGAACAAATCATTGTTGCAGGTTACGGGCTAGGTCAGGGAATCGTGGATGAAGAAACCGATACCGACCGTTACATCATCGAAGGTGTAGAGATCAAAGAATCCGACATTGCTGAAAAACACACCTATCTGGCTTATGAGCATGGTGAAATACTGAAGAATGCAGTCCCAGCTGAGAAAAGTAAGATATCCGTTCTTTCTCAAAGTGAGATTGAAAAACTTCTCACAGTCTCAGTCATTCTCTCAACTCACACTGACCACTTCATGGATGTGGAATTCACATTCATGAATAATGAACTCTATGTTCTTCAGGCGAGACCGATTACAACTCTCCCTTCAAAGAAACAGATTCATATTTTTGATAACTCTAATATTGCCGAAAACTATCCAGGCTTTTCCACTCCGCTCACTTACACTGGTCTAGCGCGTGGATACACGACCAATTTTAAGAATCTCATACGTTTTGTTGGTTACACAGATGAAGACTGGGCGTACGTGAATAATCACCTCAATCAGCTTGTGGGCTATTGGGGCGGTCAGATCTATTACAATTTAAATAACTGGTACTCTGTTTATACTCTCCTGCCTTTCGGTGGAGAAAAAGCTGTAGCAAGTTTTAATGAGATGGTCGGGATTAATTCCGAATCGATGATCAAAGTGCCTCATCGATCAACTTTCAAGAAACTAAGACTTCTCGCAAGGATCCTGCCTACTTTTCTAAGCTTTCATTTCAACGCCAGCTCTCATCACAAGCGTTATAAATCTCAATTTAAAGAACTCTACCTTCGCTTTCAGAAAGAAGCTGAAGAGGCCAAGAGTGCTTTTGAAATCCTTCACGTTGTCGATCAACTCGATAATGAATATCTCTCGATTATCAAAGTTCCGCTCTTCAACGATTTCTTTTCATCCGTACTGAATAGTACTTGCAGGAAACTCGCTAAAGACATCATTCCTGAGAATGGAGAGCAACTTTACAATGATCTCCTGAGTAACCGTGAAGATCTTGAAAGTTCACGTGCGATTTACTCTTTGATTGAGCTCTCGGAAATCATCCAGAAAGACTCAAGCCTTGAAAAATATCTCGAGACATCGATAGAACCCGATCCACGGTTTGAAAAATTCTTCATTGCACTGAAAGCACACTTTGACCGCTTCGGTGACCGTTCTCAATGGGAAATGAAGCTTGAAATGCCGACTGCCCG
>JBEIQF010000266.1:0-4778 GCA_040376635.1 Halobacteriovoraceae bacterium | reverse complement strand
TCGGACACGAAGGAAATGTTCAAGTTGTTATTGGGAGAAAACTTCAGGAGTTAATCAGCAGTGATCTGGTTGCCACAATTCAGGACAGACTGCGTAGTGGTTCAATTACTGAATCTAAGCAAGGTCGTCTTTCTCACAGAGGAGAAAGATCTCTTGATGTTTTTATGTATCAAATAAAGCCAGGACTTTTTGGTGTTGAATTTGAAAAGCTTGATGATATGCCTGATAATTTGGTTCCAGCAGAAGAGATGCTGAATGATTTCGTTCAGAAAATGCATCTGACTTCATGCCTGGAGGAGATGTCAAAAGAGGCCTGCAAGGCCGTAAGACATCTTACGGGCATGGATCGTGTGATGATTTACAAATTCTTTCCTCCCCATATGTATGGTGAAGTTATTGCTGAGGATAAGATTGCTTCTTCTCACACTTTTATGAATCATCGATTTCCCGCCACAGATATTCCCAAACCGGCACGTGACCTTTATTTAAGAAATCATGTTCGAATGATTTTTGATGCTCAGGAATTGACCTCAGAGATTTATCCAAAACTTGATCTTCAGAAACAGCCACTTGATATGTCAGATTCACGATTAAGAGGTGTTTCTCTTATTCACATTGAATATCTTAAGAATATGTCAGTTCGAGGATCGCTCTCAATTGCGATCATTATTGAAGGACAGCTCTGGGGGATTATTTCGTGCCATAGTTTTAATCCGGTTGTCGTTTCTCATGCCAAACGTGCCATGTGTGAAACAATCTCAAATACTCTGGCGATGGGTGCTTCGATGTTTGAGAAGATGAACATTCAAAATAGTGAGCTACGTTTTTACAATTCTTTCCATGCTCTTTTCGAAAAATTAAAAAACGAGAAAGATCCACTTGATCAGCTTTTTCGTGAGGGAAATGCCGTCTTAGATCTTTTTAATTGTAATGGAATGGTTCTTGCCACTGATCATAAAGTGGACCTCTTCGGTATCACGCCTTTGCCGGCCGATATTAAGAAAATCTGGGCATGGCTCATCGCCAAAATGGATGATGAAGGTAAGACTGTTTATTCAACCCAGTCTCTTGCTAATGAGCGTCCGGAGTTTGTTTCCTTGAAGGATCAGGTGAGTGGTATCCTCGCCATCAGATTATCAGAAGTATCAGACAAGATTCTTATTCTCATGAGGTCCGAATACATTGAGACGATTTATTGGGGAGGAGACCCTCGTAAAAATATCGATGCCCGTAATTATGGTGGTGTGATAAATCCTCGCGTTTCGTTTGAAACCTGGACTGAAGTCTTAAAAACAAATTCAATTCCATGGGAAAAGCATCAGTTAAACGGTATTCAGTATTTCAAAAACCTGGTGTTTGATGCTTTGATTTCGAAAGAGGATCTTTTGAATGAATTACAAAAAAGAAGCTAGATAAGAGTTTGAATCAAATCCAAAAGTGGATCAAGTTCAAAAGGTTTTTTGATAAAACTTGCGGCCTTTAGTTTCTCAGCATAGGTCTCGATATCTGACTTACCAGACACCAAGACTACAGGAACATCTTTCGAAGAAGGTTTGCTTCTCAAGGCGGCCATAAAATCCTCTGGAGTGGCGCCAGGAAAGTTCAGGTCCATAAAGATCAAGTCAGGGCTTGAACCATCGTTGAGGGATTCTAGTGCCTCATCGCCATTAGAGACCGATTTTACGTCATAACCCTCTGCCTGCAGTAGCTCTGAAAAAAGAAACTGGGTCTCAAAGTCGTCTTCAATAATCATGATTAATTTGTTCATTAGAACCTATATACCACCATTTGCACCACTTTTTCCATTGGTCTGTACAAAGGATGGAGTAGAATTAAAGAACAGTTTACACATTGTTCATAAACACGACCTTGGAAAGGAAACCTCAAATCATGAAGAGCGAAGCGATTAAGGAATATTTAAAAGAATACTCATACTTAAAGTCGATCCAAGCACTCCTACATTGGGACATGGAAACAATGATGCCTCATGGAGCGATCGATGATCGGGCGGCAAGACTCTCATACATCCAGGGAAAAATTCATAACCATATTACGAGTCCAAAATATAAATCTCTCCTTCAGGACTTCGAGAAACAAAAGCTCAAAGGTTCTGACAGAAAACTTGCTGAAGAACTTCGGTGGGATTTTGATCTCTATAACAAGTTACCTGAGAAACATGTTTTGGAACTCACACATGCTCAGACGATTGCCACTCACGCCTGGGCGACGGCCAGGAAGAAGAATGACTGGAAAAGTTTTAGACCACATCTTCAAAAGCTGATTGAATTAAAACGTCGTGAGGCAGAATTTTTTAAAACTAAGAAGCCTTATGATGCTTTGATCAAGCTCCATGATAAGGAGTTCACTTCCACAGAGATCACAAAATTATTCAAGGATCTCAAATCTGGGCTTATCAAACTTACGGCCGAAGTCAAAAAGGACAAAACGTTTGTTACGGTAAAAGATTTGAAAGGTCCATTTGATATTGAAGCTCAGAAGAAGCTGAGTCTCTTTGCCGCTCACATTTGTGGATTGCCTTCGGACTATTCACGTCTCGATATTTCTGCGCATCCTTTCAGTACAAATATTTCTCCGCAAGATCAAAGAATAACGACTCGTTATACGACGGATAATCTTGATTCACTCAGCAGTACAATGCATGAAGTAGGGCATGCTCTTTATGAGCATAATCTTCCGAGAGAATGGGAGGGGACACCCTTTCAGGAAGCTGTTTCTTTATCAGTTCATGAGTCTCAATCCAGATTCTGGGAAAATATCATTGGACGCTCAAGAGAGTTTTGCTCTTTCATTCATCCTAAGATGAATGAACTCTTTCCAAAGGCAATGAAAGGCATTGATCCGGAAAAGCTTTATCATATCTTCAATAAGTCAGTTCCGGGTCTCATCAGAGTGGAATCTCCTGAACTTTATTATAATCTCCATATCATCATCAGATATGAGATTGAAGAGATGATCTTTAACCATGGCATGGATGCTGATGAGATTCCATCCATCTGGAACCAGAAATACAAAGAGTATCTCGGGATCACTCCTCCGAATTACGCAGACGGAGTCATGCAGGACTCTCACTGGGCAGGGGCCGCATTCGGTTATTTCCCAACCTATACTCTCGGGAATCTCATCTCAGGAACTCTTTATCACCGTATGAAAAAAGATATTCCCGGATTCAAAAAAGATATTGAGAAGGGTAAACTCCAGAAGATCGGAAATTATCTGAAAGACAATATTCATGTGAAGGGAAGATCTGTCACAACGGAAGAGCTTATCGGAAAGCTTGATGTGAAAGACTATCTTTCTTACTTGAAAGAAAAGTTCGAGGTTTAAAATGGAAGAGATTTTTCTAGGTGTGATGGATCTTCAGGAAGCTAAGAACCATCAATACAGGCTTAAGTCCACTGGTGTGGAATTAGTCCTTAAAACAAATGACCAGACTTGCTCAACCGGCGGGTGCAAGGTCACTGTAGAAGTATGGGGGAAGCAGTCCGATGAAGCTGCTCTCATGAATCACTTTAAAAGTGATTATTTAAAGCACGTACAAGGTCATGTGCCGAACTTTGATCATTTGTCGGCGGTCTTTGATCCAAACGCAGCTGAAGTGATTTGCCAGGCCTGTGGAGCGAAGTTTGCTCCTACCTCACAGGAATGTCCTGACTGTGGACTGGTTTACTAGTAGTCCTTGCGTCGGTTTTGTTTTTTCTCTGAATCTCTTTTCTTTGTCGATAATCTTTTTAAAACAGCAGATCTTTTTGGTTTGGTCGCCTTCCGGATTTTCGGAGGGCGTGCCACACTGTTCAGCATGACATGCAGTTTTTCGATGCAGATGTCCTGATTCATCTTCTGAGATCGAGATTCCTGGCTCATGATTTGAACTTCACCGCTCTCAAGGATAAACTGACTAAACTTGTCACGAAAGCGCTGGATCACATCCGGATGGCAGCAGGTAGTCTCATTGATTTTCCAGTACAAAATGACCTTAGAATTCACTTTATTGACGTTCTGGCCGCCTGCCCCTGAACTACGGGCATAGGAGAAGTGGAACTCTGAAAAAGGTATTTTAATACTGGTCATACTTGTTATCATTGTACCATGACTATCAACCCATGGTTTGTCTATATCATTCAGAATGAGAAAGGGCATTACTACACCGGTATTACCACAAATCTCGAAAGACGCTTTAAAGAGCATGCCACTTCTAAAAAAGGGGCAAAGTTCTTTCATACAGGTGCACCGGTTGAAATGGTTTTCAAAAAGAAGTTTGCTAACAGGTCACTCGCGACAAAATTTGAAATCGCGGTTAAAAAATTAACTCGCGATCAGAAAATTGAACTCATCAATAAAAAGAGAAAAGTGTCATGCTAAAAGCAGTCTGTACTCTGATCTTCAAGGCAACGGGTTGGAAATTTAAAAGTGATATTCCAAAGGATCTGCGCTCTTTTATTTTCCTGGGTGCTCCCCATACATCGAATTATGATTTTGTTCCTGCAATGGCAGTGGCCACTCTTCTGAATCGCAATGCCCGTTTTGTCATCAAAGATGACTGGATGAAATTCCCGATGAATCTTGTTATGGGTCCAGCAGGAGCTATAGGTCTTGATCGAAAGAAACTCAAAGAAGGCGCTGGCAGTAACACCGATGCCATGGCCCATCTTTTCACTGAATATCCTGAACTCGTTCTGATGATTGCACCTGAGGGGACACGCAGTCCAAACACGACATGGAAGACGGGGTTCTATTATATTGCCCAGAAGGCGAACGTT
>JBEIQF010000018.1:0-18829 GCA_040376635.1 Halobacteriovoraceae bacterium | reverse complement strand
CGGGATCCCCATTTTTCCAGTGGCCTTACTGATGAGAACACAAAGAATGAGAAGAAGAGATGTTGCGAAGAGGAACAATTCCACGCGATCCATAACAACCTTTAACTAAGGAACAAAGTACCAATTTACTTGATAAAGGTCGTACAGACTACGCTGAAAATACTTCCGTTACTCGACAGAAGTGCACGGAACAAACTGTCGCTCTGAGCGAAGTTCCATGAAAATCTTGTAGTAGTGATATGAAGGAGGGTCGTTTTCGCTCATTTTATGGTCTGGTTTCAGAGTGAGGCAGCCCGTTTTCATGAGGAGTGCCCAAAGGCCAGAATTCTGATCAAGCTTTGCACGCAGTGCTCTTTTAATAAGTCCGAGATGAAACTGAGACCCCTCTGCACGATCAACGTAATCAAAGAAATGCTCATTCCAGTTCACGTTTTTCAATTTGTATTTCTTGAAGATGTTGCTCGCAAGAGTTCCGGCGTCTTTAGCCTCAAAGCCAGTCATCGCTTCAACCTGGGAACGTGTGAAGGCCCATTCCGTGATGTTATTTCTTACGTCCGGAAAAATCGGATCAGGATACTTAAGTGACTGCCAAAGGCCTTCAACTGAAGCAAAGTTTTTGCCATCAAGAGTAAATGGAGTTGCACCAAAGTTTGAGAAGATCCCGAGTTCTGTTCTTTTTGAAAGAATCACTTCACCTGGTTTTGCGTCTTGTGGAAGGACTTCCCAGCTCGCAGCTTCACTTCTCGGTACTTCTTTGAACCATTCAGCAGGATAGTCTTGAGCGAATGAATTGAGGGAAACAAAGAGAAGGATGAAGAATAGGTTTTTCATAGAATTAACCTATCCAAAATAAAAAAGGCCGGCAATTGCCGGCCCTATAAAAGCTTTTTATGCTTCGCGAATCACGTACTTATCTTTACCTTCATCTACCATCTCTTTCAGTTCCTTACCTACTTTGAAGAAGGGAACTTTTTTCGGAGATACTTTCACCACTTTACCTGTTTTAGGGTTGCGGCCTTCATACGCTTTATAGTTTCTGTTTGCGAATGAACCAAAGCCTCTGATTTCGATGCGTTCATCATCGAATAGGGCCTGAATCATGCTATCAAAACAGATGTTCACGATCTTCTCTGCTTGATGATGAGGAAGGTTTGCTTGTTTTTCAATCACGGCAATCAAATCAGCTTTCGTCATGGTCCACTCCTCTAGGTTACTGGACAGTATCATTATGATTTTGAAGGCTTATCGGCTAATCAAAAAATTAATTTAGTCTGTGCCCGAAAGCCATGGCAAGCCCGCATTCAATAAAATGACCTTACTTCTTATAAGTATACGTAATTGCTGAAAAAAGGGTGAAAAATCTTATGGGGTTAAGGGAGGGGCCTAGAATAGTTTAAGAAATCCACCCGGAAAGGCGATAAGTCTATCGAGGAATATGGATATGAACTCGCGCATTTACAATATAACAAGGACCGTTTGGGTATTATGCCTATTGGGTCTCTTTGTATCTTGTCAGGATACGCTCCCGCAACGTTCTACTATCTCCCCTGGTTCAGTGATTGATCAAACTCCTTCATGTGAAGACGATGAAGAGCTGACAGAGGTTCTTGATGAATCACAAATCCCAACTGATAAAGTAAAAATCGAATTCGACGGTGATATCTATTTCTGTAAGGACAAAGCTTCGGTTCGTCCTGACAACGCTGTTTATTGGAAGTCTGATTTCTGTGCGTGTAAAGATTCGAAAGCTGTTAGTTATGGTAACTGTGCTGCTTTCTGTTCAGGAAAAAACACTGGTGGTGTTGAAACGCTTTTTGCGAACTTCACTACTTCAGAAGCCATTTCACTTTCAGGTCTTGGTAACGTGCATGCCTGGTGTAACACGAACCTTCCTGGTGATACAGTCAATCCGAGTTGTGAGCTTCAGGCAAAAGATGAATCTGGTGCAACAGTCGCAGTTCAGGTGACAATTCCTCAGGGATCAAACTCACTCTCTGCTAACATTCAGGGACTTTCTTATGATAAGACTTATGTTCTTTCACTCGTAGAAAAAGTTTCTGGTGCGAAATCAAATTCAATTCAGATTATTAAATTCTCTCAGGACGTGACTCTGCCGATTCTTGGGCCATTGAAAAATGCTCCGATCTCTCAGTTCACTTGTCTTGTAAGAGATTTCTCAGAAGATCCTGATAATGGAGATGTTTATTTCGATTCTTCTTATCGCCTTCACTACTATTTCATTCCTAGACTTCCGCCTAAGCCTATTCCAGCTGGTAACGGAAACCTCGTGTGTCACGATATCTTTAACACGAGTCTTTATGGAATCATTGATGATGAACTTTATCCGCGCTTAGAACAACAGGCCGGTGTTTTCAATCTTTGGGATACAACTGATCCACGTTTCTATGATAACGACGGTGAAGGTCGCCTTGATATTAACCAGGCCATTGTTCAGAAAACAAAAATCTACGGAGCTACAATTCCGGCAGATCAGAAATTCTTCCAGCAATTCCCTCCAACGCCAGAGAAAGGTGCTTTCCAGTTGAAGCTTAATGATCAACAGGTCTTCCAGGCACTCGGCTGGATCATGGCGCCATGGACAGATCAGTCGACGTTCAAGTCTTATTGCTTGAATTCATCTCACTATAATTCATCGAATCCTCTCTTCAGAGCGCTTGGAGAATTCATCCAGGTTGATACGGAAGGATTATATGTTGCAGAGAAATCAGCTGAATCAGTGACTGATAGCCAGGGTAACGTCTCAGCAGGTTCACCTGACTACCTTCTCATTCGTGAAACTGATGTGAAGGCCGTTTGGTTCTACCTGAAGAATGGAGTTCCTACTCAGCCTACTGACGATAACGTTGGTAACAATGCTGTATTTTTCTATCACCCGATCAATAAAGCTTCGCCATATGTGAGAACTTCTACCCAAAGAATTTATCGCATGAAATGGGGATGGGAACTTGGATCGAGTAATTCGTCTACGAACAATACAAATAACTCGTCAGGAACAACGACAACGCTTCCTGCTCATGACCGTAAACTCGGTTGTATTCCTAAATTTTAGAGATTTCTTTTACGCCAGTTTTTTACAATGATCTTTGCCATGGGAGAAATCTCATTTGAGAACATATTGTAGAAAATGGTCAGCGACGTTACCGTCACGCAAAATGAAACAAGAAGGCTTAATCCAATATGCTTCCCACGAGGCCAATCCTTCTTAAAAACGATTTTCTTGAAGAGCCAGGCCAGAATCATGAGACCCAGCCAAAAAAGGCCATAAAGCTTTAAATCGTTTCTTCTGAGAAAGATCCCAACCATCGACGACATGGCCTTCTCGTCTTTCAGGATCTCCACAAAGGTATCTGTAACCTTAGGGTGATTCTTGAGATAGTTTTCCATGAGTGAGCCTTTCGCCTTATCAAGGATAAGCTTTCTCACTTCTTCATCAGTGGCCTGTTTGAGGGTACTCTGCTCCATCATCTTCTTCACGACCTTAACGACTTTTTCATCCATTAATGCAGTTGCCGTGATGGTTTCGTATCCAAGTTTCTTGAGTTCTTCGGGAGCATTGAAAGCAGCATTAGTGAGATTATTCTTGGCCTTATCAAGCATCAAGGCCGCTTCTACACTTTTCTTTCTTTCAGCTTCGAGATTATCAATCATCGCCTCATCATCGCTTGGTGCAATGTTGGCATTTGTTGGAGCTAAATCTGGATTCTGAGGATCTACCTGGGGATTAACTTGGGGATTTTCAACTGGTGCGTCGGGATTGGAACCTAGAACGTGAACTCTTTGTTCAAGGTCTTCTGGTCGAGTCACATCGTCTTCCCGGACATCGCCATGTTGGGCGAACCCAGGAAGAGTGATGAAAAACATCAACCAGAAGACTTTAAAAATCATATCGTTTTTTTATTAACAAATTTCTCGTAGAACGCAGTCATTGGAATCGCGATGAAGATCGTTGAGTAAACACCAAGGATTACCCCGATTGTCATAGCAAAGAAGAAGTCATGAATAACTGATCCGCCCATGAACAACATAACAAGTGATACACCCAATACCGTCATCGACGTAATGATGGTACGTGACATTGTTTCATTTAGAGCGCGGTTAATAATTTGAACCGTAGAAAGCGTAGGATTCTGTTCTTCAATCTCACGAACACGGTCATAAATAACAACCGTATCGTTCACTGAGTAACCGATGATCGCTAGAAGAGCAGCAACGATCTGAAGTGAGAATTCTTTCTGCGTAAGAATAAAAGCACCAATGATGATGACAACGTCGTGAAGTAGAGCTGCAATCGCCCCCGGAGCAAACTTATAATCGAAGCGTAGTGCTAGATAGATCATAATCGCAAGGATCGCCCAGAAGAGAGCTTTGAAAGCTGAAATACGAAGTTCTGCACCGGCCTTAGGACCTACGATATCGTTTTTAAGAATCTCGAACTTCCCTGCTCCGTATTTCGAAGCGAGAACTTCACTAACCTGGTTAGAAACAGCGTTGAGGTCTTTATTTTTATCTGTTTCAAGCTTCAGAAGAAATTCGTTCTGAGATTCGTCCCCAATACTTTGTAATTGAGAAACAGGAACTTTGTTAGAGCTCATGACTTCACGAAGATCACCAAGTGACACTTTGTCGCTGAACTTAACTTGAACTTCAACACCACCACGGAAATCTACGCCGTAGTTAATGCCTTTTGTGAAATAGAGAATGATTGTTCCGACAATAAGGAAGAGAGAGAGAAATCCCGCAACCTTGAACATTCCTACGTAATCAACATTTCTAGTAGTACTCATATTAATCCAATCCTTTAAATTAAATGCTCAAAGTCTTTCTGTTACCTTTACCAACGTACATCTCGAAGAGAACTTTACTCACGAAATAAGATGTATAAACCGTAGTACAGATACCGATAAGAAGTGTTACTGCGAATCCACGAACCGGACCTGTTCCGAAGTTAAGGAGACAGAGACCAGCAAGAGCTGTCGTGATGTTTGCATCGGCGATTGCCCAGAATGCTTTTTCAAAACCAGTTCTCACTGCTTCATATGGAGTCATGCCAGCTCTGATTTCCTCACGGATACGCTCGTAAATGAGAATGTTACCATCCACCGCCATACCAACTGTAAGGGCGATACCAGCGATACCTGGAAGTGAAAGAGTTGCACCAACAAGGATAAGGCATGAAATCGTGAACAATACGTTTAGCACGATTGTTACAGTCGCGATCATACCTGAAAGTTTGTAGTAGAAGCACATGAACGCTAGAACGAGGAATGAACCGACAAGAGCGGCCATCTGAGCTTTATCAATCGCATCAGCACCAAGAGATGGACCAACTACACGCTGCTCTTCGAATACGAGTTCAACCGGAAGAGCACCTGCACGAAGAACGAGAGCAAGGTCACGAGCTTCTGACATAGTCTGGTTATAGTCACCTGTACCAAGTGTGATCTGCGCAGATCCACCAGCGATACGGCCCTGAACAACCGGAGCTGAATAAACGTTACCATCTAGAACAATCGCAAGACGCTTACCGATATTTTCGCCAGTGATCTGCTCAAAAATTTTAGCACCATTTGGTTTGAACTCTAGTCCCACGTAAGGACGGTTCTGCTGCTGATCAATACGAACGATTGCTTCCTGAAGCTCTTCACCAGTTAAAGCTGATCCAGCTTCAACAAGGTATGGCTCAAGATTTGTGATTTCATTTGTGTTCTTCGATACAGTCTTAGCGAAAGTAATCTCGAAACCTTTTGGAAGGTCAGCTGCAAGGTGAGTGTTGATAGCACGAACGTAATCAGAGAATCTCTCCCCTTTCTTATACTCGATACCAGCTTTTTTCACTTTATCTAACCACTCTGTAAGAGCAGTAGGAGATATTTCATCGTTAACGAATTTGAATTCAAGCTTAGCTGTACGACCGATAAGGTCTTTAGCACGTGTAATGTCTTTAACACCTGGAAGCTGAACGACGATGCGATCTTCACCCTGAGAGACGATCTCTGGTTCAGTTACACCGAATTCATCAATACGGTTACGGATAACTTCGATTGATTTTGAAAGTGCAGTCGTTTCAATTTCTTTCACAAACTCACGACCAAGACCGTACTGAAGAGTTGTGCCTTCTTCTTTTGTTAAACGAAGTGGGTACTGGTAGAACTCACGAAGTTTTGCAACTGCTGCCTCACGATCTGATTCCTTAGCAAGAATAATTGTATGCTTTGGATCACGGATGTCTGCTCCATCAAGGGTGCCAATTGAAGATTCAATTCCAACGTCTTTCAACGTTGCAGAAGCTTTCTTCGCATAACTGATGATTTCATCGCGATAAACTTTGTTAAAGTCGATCCCGAGAACCATGTACAATCCACCCTGAAGATCTAGTCCCAGGTTGATTTTTGTTTTTAATGGAAATGCACTGTCGCTTTTGAGGTTTAAGAATGTTGGTGTAACCGCCATAAGCGATCCAATCACCAGACAAGATAAAAGAATAAATCGAAACCACCATCCCTTGGCCATGTAAACTCCGAGTCTTTAAAAGGGTTCTCTAAGATATAGTAGGGAAAATTCTAAACAATTTAGGGAATTAGAGCAATGAATAGAAGGGCACGAGGCCCTTCTTTTTAAGAATGTGATGTATCTTTCTTTTCTTCTGTAGGGGCAGTAGTCGTCGTCTCTGGCTGCTGAGTAGCGTCAGTTACTTTTTTGTGAGTTGAGTCCTGTGAATTCGTCGTATCCTGCATTTGGTCACTAAAGCCTTTCGCAGCATTTTGGAATTCACGAATCCCCTTCCCGAGACCCTTTGCGAGCTCTGGAAGTTTTTTCGGGCCGATAAAAATCAGCGCGATTAAAAAGATGAGAACTAATTCACCAAAACCAAGCCCGAACATTTTTATGACTTCTTAGGTTCAGAGAAAATTGAAGCAGCTGATCCACCGATGTGAGATTTAAGAACTTTCATTCTTGTTCCACCTTCAAGTTCAAGTGTAACAACTTTTTCTGCAATCCCAGTTACTTTTCCAAGAATACCAGACTTCGTATAAACTTCGTCGCCGTGAGCGAGTTTAGTAATGAATGACTGCTCTTCTTCCATACGTTTTTTCTGAGGACGAATCATAAGGAAATACATCACTAAGAAAATAAGTACGAACGGAACGAATGAAACCCAAGCTGGTTGTGCAGGTGCGCCTGCTGCTTGTGCGTGAGCTGATGAAATCAATAGATCAAACATAGATATCCTTTTTTATTCCCAACGATTAGAAGTGTAATTGTTATAAAATGTCTTGTAATAATCGTCAAATTCTCCTCTGAAAATCGACTCACGAGCACCTTTCACCATCTCCAGATAGAAATGGATGTTGTGATAACTGATGAGCTGACCTGCAAGATATTCACCGACGTTAAATAAATGACGTATATAAGTTCTTGAGTAGCGCTTACAAACCTGACACGAGCATTCAATATCCGGCGGGAGCTGATCTTCAGCAAACCGCGCTTTTTTGATATTGAGAGGGCCGTGAGTCGTCAGGAATTGACCGTTACGTGCGTTACGAGTTGGAAGCACGCAGTCAAACATATCGAGCCCAGCTTTAATTCCGTTCAGAACATCAAGCGGCTTCCCGACACCCATAAGGTAGCGGGGTTTTTCTTTCGGCATGGCCGGAACAAATTTTTTGCAGAACTCAACCATCTCTTCGTTTTTTTCACCAACCGAAAGTCCACCAAGAGCGTAACCATCAAAATCAAGCTCGATCAGACCCTGCATGGATTCCATTCGAAGATCATAGTGAAGACCGCCCTGAATGATCCCGAAGAGGTGCTGGTGAGATTTCAGTTCAACTGACTTACAACGTTTGGCCCAACGATGAGTAAGCTCCATCGAAGTGCGAAGAGTTTCTTTAGTCGCGGGAAGTTTCGGACACTCATCAAAGGCCATCACGATATCAGAGCCAAGAGCTCTCTGAATCTGCATGGATTTTTCCGGAGTAATGAGATGTTTCATTCCGTCGATGTGCGACTGAAATGTAACCCCTTCTTCCGTGAGTTTATTGATATCTGAGAGTGAAAATACCTGATAGCCACCAGAGTCCGTCAGAATCGGGCGCTCCCAGCTCATGAATTTATGGAGACCACCCATCTTCTCCACAAGCTCATGCCCGGGACGAAGAAACAAGTGATACGTATTCCCGAGAATGATCTGAGCATTGAGGCGCTCAAGATCTTCCTGCCAGAGAGTTTTCACGGACGCGCGAGTTCCCACCGGCATAAAGATCGGTGTTTCAATCACTCCGTGAGAAGTGAAAATGCGGCCTGCACGGGCCTCTCCGGAACTAGCTTCTAATTGGAAAAAAGACATAGGCGACCCTTATACCCCACTATAGGCATGATGTCATTTATTGTTAGTTCAATAATTTTCGTTCTGACCGTACCATTTTGGGCATAAAGAGAAGGAGTCCTTTATGTCATATTTCCTCATGATGATGATGCTCACAATTTCTGCATTCGCGGCCAACGGTCGAGACGGAATCCTCAAAATGAGAGAGGGGTTTTGCGTTTGTAAAGACGGAAGATCGGCTTCCTATGGCAACTGCGCGTCTTATTGTGCGAACCAAAACACAAACGGTGCAGATATCCTCTCAGTCAGTTTTAGTGTTGCCGAAAATAAAAAATACCAATCAGTGGCAGAATGGTGTTCAAAAAAATCACCATGGGATTTCCGAAATCCAAAATGTGTTATGAGTTTTGTTAATGAAGAAGGTCAAAAAACGGATCTTGAAGCCGTAGTCGCAGGGAACGGAGTCAAAGTTGATGTTACATCAATCGATTACGACAAAGTGAATGTTATGACTCTTGTTGAATCAGTTTCAAAAGGAAAGTCCGATTCTGCACAGCTTTTGAAATATGATTCTGAAGTGACTCTTCCCATTCCTGTGCAAACTAGTTCATTGACTCAGTTCACTTGTCTCTCTAAACCGATGCAGAAAAAATATCATTTCTATTTTGCTCCTTACCTCGTGCCAAATCCTCAAGGAGCAGGTTCTCCTTTTGTTTGCCATGATGTTGTAAAATACGGATCGAAAGATGATGCCCTCTTCCCGCGTTTTGAAGAAGTTTCCGCCGCCATTGGTGTATGGCCGAATACAAGCCCACTCTTTTATGACAACGATGCAAACGGATACATGGATGTTCACGATGCGATCAGAAGACAAATGAAAAGATTCGGTTCTTCGATTCCTATGGGAACTGAATTTTTCACTTACTTCACTCTTCCGGGTGATGAACAAAATTACGCTCAGTCAGGAGCCGCCAAAAATTCCAGTGCGTATGTCTTGAAACCTTTCATTGATCAGAATACGTTTTACTCTTTCTGTCCGGGTGAAACGCACTACAACTCTACGACTCCACTCTTTAGAGCATTAAAAGAAGTGATTGCTTCTGAGACAGAAGGCCTGTACGCAGCAGTCGAAATCAGTGACTCACAGGATGTAATTCTTCTCAATGAAAAAAACATCAAGGCCGTGTGGTTTTATGTGAAAGACGGTCAGATTAAAGTTCCGAATGATTCAAATGTAAGTCGTCAGACCATTTATTTCTACTATCCACTTGATAAGGTGAATCCTTATGTGAAGAAACCAAATCAGAAAATTTACCAGGTAAAATCTGCTGAAGAAATCGGCATGAGCACAGGAAATACTTATCCCTCTCATGACAGAAAGATTGCCTGCATTCCTAAGATCTAAGAGCTTCCACTAAATATCCGGACCCCCATGCAAATGGGTGTTCGGATTTAATCAACCACGATCCCCACGGCATAAAGTTTTTTTCCGGATCATAGACTTCAAAGACTTCTCCATCTCGATTCAGGACATTTTGAATGTGAGCAATTTGTTTTTGCTCCATCTCACTATCCTTCATGATTTTACAGACAGAAAGTCCAAACCCCATGAGCCAGCTCCAGGAAAGAGAGCCATGGTAACGTTTGAGATTGGCGAACTTAATATGCCAGGCAAGGTCATCTGAAGGCCAGTCGGGATAACTGCAACGTCCGATCGCACCATCAAGAGTTATAATCGGATGAGCTTTCAATTTTTCCCAGAGGACTTTCTTCTCTGCCTGATCAAGAAAATCATCACTCTCAAGAGCGAAGAGATGTCCCTCAACACTGATTTGCGGATACCCGAGTTGCGAAAGAAATAATCCATCTTTCAGGAAAGTCGTTTTGATTTTTGATTTGAATTCTTCAAGATTGATCTTTAAGGACCAGTTCTTTTTTTGAAGTTTTGCGGCCGCAAGAAAGTAAAAGAGATTCAGTAAAAAAGTTTTCCCTTCTCTCTTCGTCGTATCCTGCCAGTCAGCGAATGGAGTCTGATGGAGAAGACCATCCTGGAACTTATCATCATACCAATGCCAGACTTTCTTCAATTCACTCTCATGAGTTTTGAAATACTCATCGTCGAGTTTTAAGACGGCCAGGAGTAATAAGACATTTGAGTCATACGCATTTGAACCGTGCTCATCAATATATTGAGGAATTAACGGTTCTTTGAACGCTAGCTTTGGAAGTACGGGACAAAGTTTTCGAAATGACTGCCACGCTACCCGAAATTGAACCACTCTATTATCAACGACACGTGGAACGAGACCATCCTCACGGAGATTTTTCAAGAGATATGAGAGATGATTTTTAGCGACGTCTGATTCACCAATCGCCACGAGTCCCCTGACGGCATGACAAAAGTCTCTCGTCCACAATGTGAGAAACTGATTCTGTCCCGCAGTCACATACCTCCCGGAAGGAAGTGTCATGATGTTTGCGAGTAAGGAATTCTCAGCGATGGTTGCGATCATTTAGGAAGAGCGCTATCAAATGTTGAAATAAGTTCCGGGGACAATGTCAGGACATCAGAAAGTTTTTTTCCGAAACGTCCGCCCATGCCACCCCATTGATTTTTACTGATATTTTTTTTGTCAGTTGTATCGACAGAATTCATCATCTCAATCTCACCGTCAAAACAGATGATCTCTGTTTCACCCAGAGCAGGATTATACGAAGTGAAAAAATCTGTTCCACGGATTCCCATGACAGAATTGTTCGTACGGACACCGAGACCTTTCTTATCGCCGGTAATCCAGCGTGCAATCCCTTTCGTAAGGTTTAACTCTTGTTTCTCAGCTGGGAGAGCAATGTTGATCTTCGTTGTTGTATTGGCGCCGATGACGATAACTGTCTTCGACTCATTTAGGAGAAGTTTCAGATAAGACTTATCCCCAGTCTGGATTTCACCATTACCGTTGAAATGAGATTTACCTGAAAGGGGTTTCCCTGCGAAAGTCGCCGTTCCTTTAAGAAGAACAACACTCGCTCCTTTTTGGGCCCAAGCTAGAGAACTCATCATGAAGAGAACAACTAATAATAAGCTTTTCATTTTTTTCCTTTTCTAAGGATGAGCATTCCATCTCCGTAGGAGAAGAATCTGTATTTATGTTCGATTGCGGTTTTGTAGATTTCTAAAGTTTTCTCACGTCCGATCAGGGCACTCACAAGCATGATGAGTGATGATCCCGGCAAATGAAAGTTTGTCACCATGGCATCAATGGAATGAACTTGTTTTCCAGGGTGAAGGAAAATCGATGTTGATTTCATGCTGCCCGGATTTTCAAACTGAACGTTGCCGTCCTTGAATGAACTCTCCAGAGTTCTCAGAGTCGTTGTCCCGACAGCGATCCGGAATTTTGCTTCCTGAATCTTCTTCAGATTTTCAGCATCGATAGAGAAAAATTCTTCATGCATTTTATGTTCAAGAATGTTTTCTGCTTTCACCGGTGCGAAAGTTCCGGCACCAACGTGAAGAGTGACAGTTGCTAATTCATGACCTGATTTTTTCAACTCCCCAAGAAGTTCATCTGAAAAATGCAGACCTGCTGTAGGTGCTGCCACAGATCCCGTCTCTCTCGCGTATACGGTCTGATAAGTTTTTTTATCAAGATCATCAGACTCTCCCCCACGGATGTAGGGAGGAATCGGAATTTTTCCGATCGTTTCAAGATCATGAAGAAGAGCATCATGAGACTTATTGAAGGACACTCCGAAAGTGCCGTTGCCGTTTAGCTTTTCAATGGTTGCTTCAAGGTTACCGAAGACGAATTTATCCCCTTCCTTCCTCTTTCCAGATGCCCGGACCATACAAGAATAGATCCCGTTCTCATGAAGGAGCGACAGGATGAAGACTTCTGCTTCCCCGCCGGATGGCTTATGGCCAAACAGGCGGCAGGGAAAGACCCGGGACCGGTTAAAGACCAGGGTCGAATGGGGCGGAAGAAATTTTGCGATTTCTTTATAGGTAGAATGAATGATTTCACCCGTCTCTTCCTTGTAAACCAGAAGCTTAGATGAGTGACGGTCCGGAACCGGGCGGTCAGCGATCAGCTCCTTCGGGAGGTCAAAGTCATAGCTTTTTAGCTCGAGATCAGTCATTTTTTCATTCACTCTTGGAAAATGGGGAGGTTATCAGTAGGATCATTATAGGAGAATTGTTATGAACCGAAAAATTCTAATTTTGGCCCTCGCATCCCTTAGTACTGGCGCTTTTGCCCAGACGACTGCTGCAGAGGAAGCTATTATCCTGAACCAGGAACTTCAGTTTCTTGAAGAGTCTGTGAACAACGTTCAATCTGTTTCTGTGAACACAACAGATACAGCTGAATCACGCGACCGCGCGATCAACAACGAAAGCCTTGAACGTACTTATTTCGGTGAGACGGAAGAGGATTCTGTTAACACAAGAACAGCTGCACCTCAGAAAAGACGCGGACTCTAAGCAGTCGGCGTCTCATTGTTCATCTGAATCCCGAATCTCTTACCTAACTCCATCATCTTCGCCATGATTTCATCGATAATTGATTTGATCGCCTTATAAGTGGCGAAGTTCTCCACCTGCTCAAGGAGCAGAAGGAAAATATTTTTAAGGATATTGATAGCTGGCTCTAGATTGAATTTCTTAATCACTAAATCAAACACAGAACTCGCTTCCTGAACTTCCTTGCCTTTTACTACGTAAAGAGGATTCTTCGTTTTCATGCGTGTAGCTCCTTGTGAACAGTTTCAGTCATCGTGACGAACTGTCTCTGAAGGTCTTTGTACTCGTTAGATTTAAAATGGAACACTGACTTTCTCTGCGCAAGAGATTTACCGAACTGAACCTTGTTTGTGAAAGCTTCGTGAACAGTTGCTTCACCAAGAGTCACCTTGATCTGCTCAAGATCACTTGTCGCCTGCTTTCTTCTTGTATCGAAGAGGTTCGGGATATAACCAAGATTTTTCGGAGTGTCTGTGATTTCCATTTCTGCGATATCAGAAACCACCTGCTGGATATTTTTCAATCCCTGCTCAGAGAATCTGTCCGGTACGAATGGATAAAGAACACCGTCAGTCGCGCATAGGATATTCACTACGAGTAGACCCAGAGTCGGTGGACCGTCGATAATGATGACGTCGTATTGAGAACGTAATTCAAATTGAGTAATGAACTTTTTCAGGATCAACTGTCTTGGCGCCTGGATACCAGCAACAGTTAATTCAAAACCAGATAATTCCTGACCTGAAGGAATAAGATCAATTCCATCAGCCCCCTTGATAACCACATCATTCAGGAATGTCGCTGTATGAAGGGCCTTTAACTCTTTAACTGAATTAACCAGTAAGTGATGGATGTTTTTTCTGTCATCCATATTTGGGAGATCAAACAGTGAAGAGAAATTCGACTGCGGATCCATATCTATACATAAAACTTTTTTACCCTGATGAGAAAAAGCATGAGCGAGGTTGAAGGCCATCGTTGTTTTACCAACTCCACCTTTTTGGTTCATAAGTGCGATCACTCGCCCCATAGGCTTCTGAGATTCTTCTTTACCCTTAAAGAAAGAAAACATGTCTAGGCTCCTCTACAAATGCCAACTTTAATGGTCAAAAAATGACCTATGAGAAAATTGTGCCCCTGACATTCTTCTTTGTAAACCAGCGAATTCTAAAGAGAATCCACCTCATGCCCGACTACTTCAATTGGGCAAATGAGACAATAGAGAAGAGAAAAACGCCCAAGTCTAAGGAATTTTAAGAAAAGTCCCGATATAGCAAGGGACGGATCGAAAAGGAAAAGACCATGGTTGGTTTAAAAACTTTCTGGATAACTATAAGTGCACTCTTTTTGCTCGCTGCTTGCGTGCCTCAGACCAAGCAAACCGAGTGTAGAGCGAATGAAGCGTTCAACGCCTCACTTCGAACGTGCGTACCCATTGTCGGTGGACCATCTTCCTTCATCACAGTTTCAAACTACACTCCGCAGTTCACACAAACTCGTTATAAAGATGACCCAACAATTCTTTCGTTCACAATTTCTGTAGCGAACCCATACAACCAGTCTTACTCAGTTGAGTGGGAACGTGTGTTCAATGCTGGCCCTGTTTCTATGTGCTCTAACTCTCTTACATGTACGACGTCTGGTTCGTTCCTCGGGAACGTTCTTGGACAAATCGGTACTCATATCATCACGGCGAAAGTGAAAGACGGAAACGGCGCTGTTGTTGATTCACACAGCTTCGAATTGAAGATCAATGATCTTCCACGTCCTGTGATCAACACTGCTACGATCACTCCAGCATCTTACGCTATGGATGCTTTCCCTACAGACGCAAACATCAACTTCTCTTTCACGATCAGAAATAACAACGCAACAATTTCTGCTCTTGATGGTTATAAGACAACATGGACTATCGTTAAGAACGGTTCAACGATTCTTACTGAAGTTGATCCATTCTCAAACTTCTCTTCATCAGGCACTAACAATGCTTACCTTGGAACGTCTCCAACTCCTGCCTTCGATCCGAACGGTGCGCTTTTTGGCGTAGGTTCATATATCGTTCGCGCGGTTGTTTCAAACGACTCTCCGGGTGAAGTTGTCGACGAACATCAGTGGAACGTTATCGTTAAGCAGCCAGACCTTGCTAACGTAACAAATATTGCGGGTCCAGCTCCGGGTGTGACAATTACTGCTCACCACGAAGTTGATTACAACGATTATCCTACTCTAAGCTGGATTTCAGGATCTCCTGCGACTCAACCTACTTATTGCGTAACAGTCGATGACCGTGACGGTACTTACCCTGGTGACGGTGCTTCGATTCAGGTGAGATGGTACCTTGATTCTATTGGTGGTGACATTTGTACTAAGACTACATTGGATACTCCGGGAACACAGACTATCTGTCTTATCGATGCAAATCCTTGTACGGGCACTGCTCTCCCATTTGATACGTCATTATTAAAATTCTCAAATTCTTCATCTGCGATTACGCAACCTCATAAAGTAACTGCACGTCTTTTTGACGAAGCAACTACTTATGAATTCCAGCGTTCAGATGTTATTCCATCTAACGGCTCTTACCCGATTGAATGGAACGTTCTTGTTAAACCAGTTAACACTGCTCCTACTATGGGCTTTGGTACTGCGGCTACTAACCCTACAGGTTGTATCTCAGCAGGTGCTAACACAAGATCAAACTGTGCTGTCAGCCAGGGAACAAACTTCACTGTAAGCTTCACAGCTACAGATGATTTCTATTCTCCAGTTGCTGATGCAAATAACTTCCAGTGGGATGTGAAACTTAAACAGAACGGAGCTGATATTGCATCACCTCCTACGAATACATCTTGTTCTAAAGCATTTGGTACAGCAGTTACTGTTCCAGCTGCTTCAGGACCGTATACGACTCAGTGGACATGTACACTTGCTGTTCCTCACTTCATTTCAAGTGGTCCTCTTGATCCAAATGATGGCCCTTACCAGGTTGTAGCAACGATGCAGGATTCTGGGTCACCGGTTGGTGGTGCAGGTCTTATTTCGACAAGCCTTACTTGGAATCTTGTTGTTACTGAGACAAACCCTTCAGGAATTACTCTCGCTGCTCAGACAGCAATCAATACAGACTCTCACATCTCTGAAAGCGGAGTTGCGAGAGATCCAGCTTCATCAGCAAGTACAGTGAATGAAAAGCAAACGATTGCATTCAACCTAAACGTATCTGATGCTGAAGTTGATGACTTTAAATATCGAATCTCTCTTTGTACTGTAAACACTCCTACTCCATGTACGAGTTCTACAATTATCACATCTCCAGCTTATGTAGATTACATCAGATCATCAAAAGCTGATCCTGATTTGAATCCAACTCTTTTCTCAGGTCTTCTTTACACGATTCCTGAGGATGTGTTGCTTCAAGTTTCTCCTCAGCAGGATGTAAACACATCAACTCCAGCACTAGTATATTTCAAAGTTGATGTTGTAGATGCTCCTGATGTTATCGCAGGTACCGCTACTTCAAGAATCTTCCAGGTCTATGTACTTAACGTGAACCCTGCTCCGGTTATCAATACGGCAACAGCGAATCCAGCTGTCGGAACAACGACATCAGTATATGCTGGTATGCCGTTCACGATTGATCCAGGATCTGTAACTGATGTGGGTCCGACTTCTGAAACTTCTATCCTTTACCAATGGTACGCTGATGTTGGTGGTGGTTTTACTGCTATCGACGGGGCGACTTCAAGAATTCTGAAATACACTCCAGGTAATATTTCAACAAACATCACACTTAAACTTTGTGTTGGTGACAGACCTGCAGCGAATCCGGTTTCTTCAACAGGCACATGTTCTGGGACATGGACAATTGCTCCTAAACCATATCTCTACAATCTCACTTCAACTGGCTCTGGTCAGATGAGAGAAAATCTTGCTGTCTGGTATGATAACTTCAATACAATCCCTAACACGCAAGTTATCTACTCTGCTTACACTGATGATGGTCTTGATGTTTATGTTGAGAAGACAATTAAAAATGCAGCAGGAACTATCACGCTTTCAACTCAAACGATTCAGATGGAAGCTCTTGCTTCCGGAACTGCAAACTCAGTTTCAAATCTTTCAATTACTGGTACGGCTGAAAGTTTATACATCGCTTACCTTGCTACTCCGAGTTCTGCTCCTTCGACAAACGTCCCGCGCGTAAGAAGAATCAGTAAATTTACAGCTGCTCAAGGTACTAAGTCTGCACTTGATCATTCTGACCGTTTTGGCTTTAACTACACTCAATATACAATTGCAAGCGGATCAGCTGGGGTTGTCTTCGCAAACGGAGATGGTTCTGGTGGTGCAGCGACAATTACTTTCAATGCGAATATGCTTGCAACTGAGACTGTCACAATTAACGGTGTAACATTCACAGCTGTAGCTGGTGCAGCTGCAGGTCCAAATGACATGTGTATCGGTGGCACATGCGGCTCAACTTCTGCATCTGCTGCTTTCCTTGCCAACAAGATTAACGTCTCTACAGCTGCCGGTCTTCACGGTATCACGGCTACTTCTGCAGGAAACGTTGTTTCTCTTCATGGACAGTATGGTTCAGACTATCTGGATTATGACGGTTCAATTGGTACAGTCCCTGCTCTAGTATCTGCATCGAATGGTCTTGGTAAAATCTTCGTATCAGGATCTAGATGGCATCTACCATTCATCAACTCATCACTTGCAGGCGCTGATCAGAATAACATCACTCTTATTTCAGCAAATGCTGATACACATTTAAGAAACGTTGGCCTTGTTCCTACAAACGGTAACGATCTTCTTGAAATGGGTAAAGTTGCTGCTTTCGATTCTAAGATTAATGCTGCAGGCGAACTTGTGATTGCGAAGATTTCGGCCGAACTTTCTGACGCCGGTGCAGTTTCTATTTGGAGATACAAACCAAACGGTGCAATCTTCGACCTCTTTGATGAAACAGTAACAGGTTCAACTACCGATCAACATCAGATTGATATCTTCGGAACGTTCTCATTCGAATACGTGAAACTTGCTGTCAATGATGTAGGTAACGACTACTTCTACGTGATCGCAAAAGAAAAAACAGTTAATGGTGGTGAGTTCCACATTGGCCGTTACAGCAAAGATCTTGATTCAGCTGTGACTCCATCAGAGAACGACGTGATGACTCGTAGAGATACTACGGATTCGACATCAACATTTATCACGACTGCCCTCATGAAGTTCCCGGATATAGTTGCAGTTCCTGGCACAACAGAAGCGAGAATCTTCTTCACTTCTGTAGGCGCTGGTGCAACTCCATACCCACGTATGGCACGTTGGAAGTCTGATGACACTCTTTCATGTGGAATTTGTGCTTCTCTTAGTGGAACTGCAGCAACATATGCAACTGCCCCTATTGGATTGTCTCAAATGGCAAATAACATCACGCTTGGTACTGCCGGTGTTACTGCTTCTGAAAACGTGAAAGATATGGTCTTCACTCTGTTTAACTCTGAAGTCTCCGCAGGTAACTTCAAGCCACAACTTGGTTTGATCAACGTAGAGTCTGAATCAATCCAGTCAACTACTATTGATGCTACTGGAAGATGGCGTCCACCTTTCGCAAAATAATTTGAAATCTTAACTAATCTGGTATGATGAAGATATGTATCTTCGTCATACCATTTTTTTATTCCTTCTCTTCACAACAGTGTCTGCTCACGCATTCGAACTCATCATGGTTCAGGCGATCTCAGAATCACGTAAAACGTTCATTACACGCAATGGTAAGCGCCAGGGTATTCAGCCCGGCATGACAGGTACATTCACTGCTGAGGACGTCTCTGTGCTCGCTAAAGCGATTAACGTCACGGGTGGGTTCACTCAGTGGCAGATTGTGAATACAGACGCTATTCTGCCGTTCGAGAAAGGTGCGATCATCACGTACTACCCTGCTACGGAAT
>JBEIQF010000028.1:0-16931 GCA_040376635.1 Halobacteriovoraceae bacterium | reverse complement strand
CCCAGGGGAACTGCGATGAGCATTGAGATAACAGTTACAGCAAGTGTTCCCACGAAGAGAGCGAGAACACCGTAGCTGATTTTTGATACAGAAGCTGGATTCCAGTTCGTAGAGAAAAAGAATTCAGAGAAATCAAAACGACCAACAAGGAATGGGAAAGATTCTTTCAGAATAAAAAAGAGGATTGCCGCTATAAGAACGATAGAGCTGTATCCACCTGCGCGGATAATGAACTCAATGATCTTTTCAGACTTTGGCTTTGTACTTTTCTTTTGGCGCCATTCCATAGCGAGTGGCGCTGCTTCTGTTAGTTTCATTTCCATATCTACTTTTTAGGTACTGGTACGTAACCTGATTTAATAATGATTTCACGAGCAAGATCTGTCTGTGTCCAGTCCATGTAAGCCTTAACTTCAGCAGATGGTGTACCTGATGTGTACATATAAAGCTCACGAGCGATTGGATAAGTCTTGTTTGTTGCAGTTTCAGTTGTTGGAGTTACGCAATCACCAGCAGGATCTTTCTGTACGCAAACAGCTTTAACATTCTTATTAAGGTAGCCCATTCCAGAGTAACCGATAGCACATGGAGTTTTTTCAACGAGGTCGATTGATTCTCTCGAACCGTTAAGATCCATTGAACCTTGTTTTAGATCTCTGCCTTCTCCAAGAACTGCTTCACGGAAATACTGGTAAGTTCCAGAGTTTGACTGACGAGAAACGCGGATGATTTTGTTATCCTGACATCCTGGAACGATTGTTCCAGCTTTAACGTCTGACCATGTTTCACATTTTCCGCCATCACCGTAGATACATGCGATTTGCTCAATTGTAAGACCAGAAAGTGGATTAGAAGGGTGAACGAAAATGGCAAGAGCATCGAGTCCAACTACGAACTCTTGAACGTCTTTTCCAGAGTTCTTAAGTGCTTGTTGTCTTTCTTCTTCTTTGATCTTTCTAGAAGAGTTCGCGATATCAACAGTACCGTTGATTAAAGCGGCCATACCTGTACCTGAACCACCGCCAGAAACAGCGATCGCAACATCAGGTTTAACTTTTTTATATTCTTCTGCCCAGGCCTGAGCAAGGTTTACGATTGTGTCTGAACCTTTGTTTTGAATGATCTTATGTTCGCGCTTTGAACAGCCCACAAGAATCACGAGAGCAAGAAATGCAAATTTCATGAATTATCCCCAAAGATAAATTGTCTTTAATGGACGGGATAATATGTCCTCAGATTAAAGATTTCGAGGGGACTGGGTAATCTTAACGTAGTCTTAACTTAGATAATTAGCTGTACTAACATTCTGAGTCGAATTACCCTATAAACTCATATGGTTACAACTGAACTCATCATCCTTTGTTTGGCCGCATTTGGGGCCGGTTTCGTCGACTCTATCGTTGGAGGCGGCGGTTTGATTCAATTACCGGCCTTTATGATGGTTTTACCGCAGTATCCCGTAGTCACTTTGCTCGCCACAAACAAACTTGTTTCCATGACAGGGACAGCAGTTTCAACGTGGAGATTTTCACGCCATATTCCGTTTATCCGAAGAATCATTGTTCCGGCGATCCTCAGCTCCTTTATTTTTTCATTTCTCGGGGCCTTCACCGTATCTATCGTACCGAATGATGTTTTACGACCGGTCTTCATGGTGTGCATGTTTTTAGTTTTTCTTCTGACAATCAGGAATAAGTCTTTCGGAACTGTCGATCATGATCCGAATGTCGTGATTCCATTGTGGAAACCGATTGTGATTGGTTCTGCGATTGGTTTTTATGATGGATTTTTCGGACCAGGTACAGGAAGTTTTCTGATCATTGCTTTTGTAGGTCTCATGGGAATGACTTTCGTTCAAGGCTCGGCCTATGCCAAAGTTATTAACCTCACGACAAATCTCGCTGCGATTTTATTGTTTTCTTTAAAAGCAGAATTCTTATTTCAGTACGCGATTCCGATGATGTTATTCAATATCGGTGGAGCGCTTTTAGGAGTGAAACTTGCCCTCTTAAAAGGGAACACGTTTGTACGTGGTCTTCTAAGAGGGATCGTATTTGCGACTATTCTTAAGATGGGATACGACGTCTTTAAAATGTATTATTAAAGATAACCGCGTTCCATTTGATCTCTCTCGATAGCATCGAAGAGTGCCTGGAAGTTTCCGTTTCCGAATCCCCAGTGATTTTTTCTCTGAATGTATTCAAAGAATAGTGGGCCAATATATGTGTCGGAGAAAATCTGAAGTAGGTATCCTTCAGGATCTCCGTCGCAAAGAAGATTAAGCTTCTCGAGCACGTTTACATCTTCAGTGACTTTGAACGGACGATTCGGAAGATCTTTATAATATGTCGAAGGAACTTTCAGGAATTTCACTTCACGTTCGCGAAGTTCACCAACTGTAGAGATAATATCCGGAGTCATGAGCGCAATGTGCTGAACGCCTGGACCTTTATGAACATCCAAAAATTCCTGAATCTGAGATTTGCCGCCTTCGCGCTCAGGTTCATTGATAGGAATGATAATTGAGTTATCAGCAAGCTGAACAACTTTTGAATTCAGTCCTGTTTTAGAACCTTTGATATCGAAGTATCTCGTCTCAACAAAACCGTAAGTTCTCTTATAGAAATCAACCCAATGATCCATCTGACCTTTAGGAACATTGTTTGTTAAGTGATCAATTCTTGAAACTCGTGTCGTAAGTGGACGTGCATTTGGATCAGTATCTACATTCTTGAAGCCCGGGCGAAATTCCTGATTTGGTCTTTCTACAAACTCATTAACAACATCACCAAATCCCTGAATCGAAGCTGTTTTAGTAAGACCGCTTGCAGTCTCCTGAACTTTCAGATCAGAGATAAGTTTTGCGCCGTTTTTAAGAGTGATCTCAAGCGCTTTTTCTACGCTCTCAACCTGGAAAGATATTTTAGAAACACCTTCACCATGCGCCTTAAGATATTTACGAGCGAGATTGTTTTCGTCTTGAGAAGCCTTAACAAGGAATCTGACCTGACCCTGAGTATAGAGTTCTGAATCTTCATTTTGAGCAGTCTTAACAAAGCCCATCGTGTTGAAAAGTTTCACCGTAGGCGACGCCAGTGTATCTACGGTAAATTCGAGATGATCGATATTCTTTAAACCGGCAGGGTTTTGCGACATGTTATTACTCCTGAATGAATGCAAGCATTTTGAAACTATCTCACGCAAAAGTCAAAATCAGTGACGCGATTTCTTTTTCGTATGTCTTTGTTGTTTATGATCAAGCGAGAAGCAATCTTCCTTCATAATCGGGTGAAAATAATCAGCTTCTTCTCGTAAAACTTCGGCCGTAGTGGATTCCACTGCACAAATTTCAACCCTTACACCCTCAGACTTTAAGTGGCTCACAAGTTCAACATAATCTGAATCACCCGAGAGGATAATGATCGCATCAACCTTACTCGCAAGTTGAGTGGCCTTAATACTTAGAGGGATATCAGCAGATTTGTGACAAGGTCTCACTGATCCGTGATATTTCGAATGAAGTCTGTCAGCGAGTTTCGAGGAGATGTTTTTCCCTTCGCGAAAATAGATTAATCGGTTGAGTCCACGTCCACCGAGGAGTCTCGGGATGAGAACATCAAAGTTGATCATCATGTTCTGGTTATGCTCGGAATCGAGTGAACGCTCGATATTATTCCCATCGACCAATATGGCCACTGACTGGGAAATTAAAATGGTTTCTTCCATGTTTCAAGTCCTTGAATTTGCTTTTTGTTAATTGCTCAAATGTGAGCGGGAGGGTATATAAAAAGGGTGCGGACAGCCTGTCACATTTACCCTCGAGATTTACAATGAGCTATAAGATTCTTAATGGCAACGAATTACTTATTCAGGGTGCGCTTGAAGCAGGCTTCAATTTGTACACTGGTTACCCTGGTTCACCACTTGCCGATTTTTTCAATATTCTTCATGAAGAGCGTGATGAGCTTCAGAAAAAAGGAATCCGCGTTGTCATCGCCAACTCTGAAGCGAACGCTGCGGCGATGGCCTCAGGTGCAAAGATGGCGGGACAAAATGTTCTCGTTGCGATGAAGTCGATGGGTTTACATGTTGCTTCTGATGCATTGAGTGTCGGAAATTTCGCAAACCCAGGTGGCGAAATAAAAACGGGTGTCGTTGTTGCAGTAGGTGACGATCCCTGGTCGATTTCAACTTCAACACCTGCCGATTCACGCTATTTGTTCAAACATCTTCATATGCCTTTCCTTGAACCTTCTTCTCCTCAAGAGTTGAAAGACTGGATGACAAAGGCCCTGGAACTTTCTCAGGAGAGTTCTGTGTATGTGGGAATTCTACTCACAACATTTATGGCCGAAGGTGGTGGACGTGTTTTGATGGGAGAGGAAAAAGTTCTCTCCAAAGAACCTGTCACTCTTGATCCTTCAAAATTTAATCTTTCGCAAAACGTGATGGTTCCACCCAATTCACTTATTGCTGATAAAGAGATGATCATTAATCGTTTTCCGAAAGTGCTCAAAGCACTCGCGAAACTGAATCTTGATTCGATCTCTGGAAACACTTCTTCAGAGCTTGCCATCATTTCAGGTGGTGGAGTTTATGAAACTTTAAAACAAGTCCTTGAAGAATCAGGTCTGTCGGAAAAGTTTGCTTTGTATAAAGCTGCTTCTTCATACCCGTTCAATGAGACTCAATTGCTCCCATTTCTTAAAACGAAAAAGCATGTTGTGGTTGTTGAGGAAAAACGTGGATTCCTGGAAGGTGAAATTCGCACTCTCGTTGGTAAACATCATTTGCCAGTGGAAGTGTTTGGTAAAGAGTTCGGTGAAGGCGTTGAAGGCTTTCCTGCCTTCGGCGGACTTTCCTATGAAATTATCTATCAGAAACTAAATCTTCTTCAGGATGTGCTGGATTATAAAATCCAGAACGCGAATTGTGCTATTCCGGTAAAACTCGATGTGGCAGTTCCGAGAAGACTTCCGACTTTCTGTCCGGGATGTCCTCACCGCGAAACGCTTTCCATCATGAAAGACGTACGTGGTTCTCTTGCTGATAAAAATATCAACCTCATTTCTCACGGGGATGTTGGTTGTTATTCATTATCTTTCCTTGAACCGTTTAAAGAGATGCATGACCTTTCTGCCATGGGGCAAGGGGGATCTCTTGGTGCGGGTACTGACTTATTCACAACAAACCCTTCGGTTGTTCTCATGGGGGACTCAACTTTCTTCCATTCAGGCATGACGTCTATCTCGAACTCTGTTCAGATGGGCCACAACATTACTTATATTCTTCTGGATAACGATAATACGGCCATGACAGGACATCAGGTGACTCCTCGTACAGGAATTTCTGTAGAGGGTGAAAAGCGTCCTCGTCAGAACATGCTGGATGTTGCTCAATCACTTAGAGTTGATACAGCTATTGAAGTGAATCCATCGGATCGCTACTTTTATAAGAATCTTCTTCTGGATTATGTTCAGAAGCCAGGTGTGAAGGTCATCGTTTCTAATAAAGAATGTGGACTGACTTTTCACGGCAGAAAAAAGCGTGATGAAAGAAAACTTTTTGCCTCAGGTGAAACGGAAAAAGTTCGTGAGTTCTACCAGATCAACACCCTTGCCTGTGAAGACTGTCGTGCTTGTGTAGAAATGACGGGTTGTCCTGGTCTCTCGCAGACTTCAGATGCCTATGGCACGAAGGTGATGATTGATCCTCAAATCTGCGTCTCAGATTCATATTGTACAAAAATTAAAGCATGCCCGAGTTTTGAACTTGTGAAAGTTCATGACTACCATCCGACAAAATACAAAACGACTAAGTCAGTAGCTGCTACATTTGAAAATCTTCCTGATCCGGGAGTAGTGAAATCTCTTTCTGATATTGCTTCAGGATCAGACTTCCGCTCAATTGTGATCGGAGTAGGTGGATCAGGTGTTACGACAATTTCAAGAATCATTGCTGAAGCTTCAACTTCAATGGGCGGCAGAGATGACCTTCAATTCAAGTTCATGGATCAGAAAGGTCTCGCTCAAAGAAATGGTTCTGTCATCAGTCACCTTTCAATTTATTCAGCGAAAAAAGTTCATGGCCCGGTAGTTCCGGTTGGTTCTGCGGATCTCGTTGTTTCGCCAGATCTTCTGGAAGGTGCACGCGCCATTGAATATCTGGGTCCTAAAGGACTTTTGATTGTTGATGAAGAGTTCCAGGTTCCTCTATCAATCCTTCTTGATCGCGGAATTGATACGACTGTGACAACTCCAGAATCACTTCAGCAGGAACTAAAATCTAAGCTTGGCGACAGAGTTATCATGGCGCCATTAAAGCAAATGAGCTTTGAGCGCTTCCAGCGTCCAGTTTATGCATCAGCGATGATCCTCGGTATCGCTTATCAGGCCGGAAGACTTCCATTCTCGGTGGAAGACCTTAAGTCTGCTTTCAGTTCAGCTGTTCCCAAAGCTGAGATTGCTTCTAACTGGGAAGCCTTCAACATGGGACGCGACTGGTTCCTGAAGAAAAATGCCGTCAAAGAAATCAAACTTAAAACAGATATCACGGATCTTTGGAAACAAAGTGCTGGGATGGCGGCCTATCCTTGGCAGTCATCTGAAAAATTCGTGAATATGTGGATCAGTTTCACAAAAATGCTTTCTGAAAGACTGCCGGAGATTCCTTTGGAATCTATCAGACAATACGTTCACGATCTTATTGTCTTTGATCAGGGCAAGCATCTGTCAGAATTCTTTGATAACGCTGTAGCTCTTAAAAAATCTTATTCTGGTGACTCATTAGTGATCGCTCTTAGAGCGCTTGCTAAAACTTATTGGATCAAGGATGAAGTCTTTGTTTCACACCAGATGATCTCTCCTTTGAAAACGGAGCAGGATAAACTTCGTTATAAAGATATTGGTACTTCTTTTGAAGTTGTTCATATCAATCGTCCGGCATTCGTTGTTGGTGGGAAAAAGATTGAATTCGATTTCTCTCCAAAGCCATGGATGCTCTCGATCATGAAGCATCTTCGAATTCTTCGTAAGCTAATGCCTGAATGGCACAAGACGGAGAAAGAAATCTCAAACACTATCCGTCTAGAAATTATGGGTGGCGGTTTATCACGATCACGTTTGATGGAGCTTGATACAATTAAGGGCTATCGCGAAGTTCGTTATAAGTTTGCATCCAAATATCTTGGAAAGAGATATGTCTAAGATTATTGATGCTGTCTCTATCGTCATGACTTGTGGTGATGAAATTTTTGCCATTCAAAGACAGAATTTCCTCAGTGCTTTTCCTGGATACTGGGCATTCCCCGGAGGGAAAGTTGAAAAAAATGATGAGACCTATTCAATAGATCATGCTGTTACTCAAAATATTGATCCTCTTCTTTTCGGAGCAGCAGTCCGTGAAGGGATGGAGGAGTTAGGTATAGATCTTCGAAAACAAATCTCCGAAGGGAGAGTTGTTTCAGTAGATTGTCTGGGCCTCGCTGTTACTCCTGATTTTAACCCTTACAGATTCGCTACTTATTTCTTTAAGATTGATTTCAATACGAAGGTTCCTTTTGTCATTGATGAGAATGAGGCGAAACTTGCTGAATGGATAAGTTGCGAAGCCCTTTTAAAAAAGTTCAATCAAGGTCATATCCTGGCAGTTCCTCCCGTTATCAAAGTTATTGAGACGTTGGGTAAAAAGCCGGATACAAAAGAAATAACAGACTTGAACTTCTCTTACGATAACACTCAATACGTGCCTTATATTGAATCGATTAAGGGCATGCGACAGATTATGCCTTTATCTCATACGCTACCGCCAGCAACGAGAACAAATGCATTCCTGATCGGTGATGAAGGCTCTCCTCGGATTTTGATTGATCCTTCACCTAGGGATGATGTGGAATACAGAAAGTTCAAAAATACACTTGCTCTTTTTGGAGTGGATAAGATTCTTATCACTCATCATCACCCGGATCATTATGAGCTCACGGATATTCTCGCGAGAGAATTAAACGTACCTGTACTCCTGAGTCCATATACTTTTAACCGTATCGTCGAAAAAAGACCGGATTACTTTTCTGGAATAAAAACCCAATTCTTGAATGATGGTGAAGTTGTCACAAAATGGATTGGTCGTGATGTTCTTGTCATGAATATTCCTGGCCATGACGAAGGACAAGTTGCTCTTTATTCTCAGGACCTCAGTTGGTTCATTGCCGGAGATCTGTTTCAAGGTATAGGTACGGTGGTTATTGGTGGTAGTGAAGGGGATATGAAGAAATACTTCGAGACCCTTGAAATGATCATCAAGCTCTCACCTAAGGTGCTTTTCCCTTCTCATGGGATTGGACTCGGAGGAACGTCTATCCTCGAGAAAACTCTTCATCACAGAAAGCAGCGAGAAAAACAGATTCTCACTCTTCATCTTGAAGGATTTAAGCCGGAAGAAATGTTGGAGAAGATTTATTCAGAAGTGAGCAGGGAATTATGGCCCTATGCTCTTGAAAATATCTTTAAACATCTTCAAAAGCTTAGGGCCGAAAATATTATTTAAAAGAAGCTGAGCTTAAACGGGCAAAGTGTTTTTCGAAGTGAGCATCTGAGTTCGCTCTGTTTGAAAGCATCTTCTTGTGTTCAGCATTTGACTCCAGCAGAATAGGGTCTGCTATAAAAGCAAAGACTTTTTCCCATTCAGGTATTGTCAGTTTTTTTCCACTAAATTTACTTTCAAGTGATAGAGCGAAAGCTTTATCTTTCTTATAACGATCAACGACACGGTAAACCGTTTTGAGAACCATGAAGTATCTTAGAGAAGTCGCATCTGACTGAAGTTTGTCATAGAATGCTTTGTTGATCTCAGGAATCTGACCAGGTTTGATAGGTGGATAGTTTTTCTGATTCAGATATTCATCCAATTCGAATTTCTCAATGGCCTTAACTTCCGATTTATAATCAGCAAACGCAGAAAAGCTTATGAGTAATGCCAACAATGCCGCTTTCATAAATAACCTTTTGTTGAATGTGTCAGTATCTCTATTATAATTGAATCTAATAAAAAATGTAGCCAACAAATGGGGGCACTTAAATGCAAGTAAAATCACAGCCTTGGATGCATTCCTGGTATGGCGATTCACTTGGATTTTTCCTCATTCCTTTGGCCTTCCTGTTACTTGCGCTTTTTTCATTCCCACCATTCGGCAATATTGGCCCTCATTCTTTATCCCGAGTGATTTTCTGGGTTCTTGTTATTGATTGGGCCCATATCTTCGCTCAATGGCATCGTATTTATTGCAACCCTCTTGAGTCAAAGCAGGCAAAGTGGATATATCCGCTTTCTTATCTTGCTCTCATCCCTTTGGTTGCGCTCTACTTTCAGCTTTCTGAAATCGACCATGTTGAAAAGTTTCTGATCTATTTTGTGATCTACCACTTCATCAAGCAGCACTTCGGATTCATTCGTATTTACTCTAAGACAGACGGTCAGAAGTCTAAATTTGAATCTTATACCGAGACAGCTTTAATCTATCTCTGTATGTGGACTCCCGTGTTTTACTGGCACATCGATTTTCCCAAAAAAGACTTCTATTGGAATCTTCATTTTTTGAGAAATCCAGTTACCCAGAATATTTTTTATCCTGCGATCATCGCTTATGGGTTTTGTCTTATTGCCTATGTGATAGCTGAGTATAAAAGAACAATACGTAACCAGATGTTCAATTGGCCAAAGAACCTTGCCTTAGGCTTAGCAGCTTTCGGATGGGGATTAGTTTCTATCATGGTGGAGTCGAAGATTCTTATCTTCTTCACAGTCGTTTTAGTTCACGATCTTTCTTACATCTTTTTAGTCTGGTTTACCGGAAGACGTGATGAAAAGTTACTGAACAAAAAGATTTCCTGGTATTCGTGGTGGTCAGTTCCCGGATTTAGCTGGTTTCTCTTTTCCATCGTTCTCATGGGACAGTTGACCATGGCATTGCACGGACGGGTAGGACACAACTTAGATAGAGACTGGTTAATTGTAGGAAAGATCTTCGGTGGAATCCCATTCTCCGAAGGATGGTGGCAGAACGTAGGTCTTGCTTTATTTTACGCGACTCAGGCCCACCACTATTTCATTGATAAGTATCTTTGGAAAAAAGAGAAAGATCTTTCGTTCATGATGAAAACCGGCCAGTTTAAAAATGAAAGTGAAGTAAGTGCACCAGGAAACGCTGCTTGAACAAAAATCAGCCATGGGTCCATTCCTGGTATGCTGATTCTCTGGCATTCTTTTTCGTCCCGATACTTTTTATTCTCCTCGCTGTTTTTAAACTTCCACCTTTTACAGGGCTAGATGAGAAGACCTTTCAGTTTATTATCATCCTAGTCCTTTTTGTCGATTGGGCGCACATCTTTGCTCAATACCACCGCATCTTTTGTAATCCTCTTGAAGAAAAGAAATTGAAACTTGTTTATCCGATCTCATATCTTCTGGCGATTCCCGTCGTTGCGATCATTGTTGGATTTCTCTCTCCACCATTTGTGGATACGTTGCTTGTTTACTTTGTTATCTTCCATTTCATCAAACAGCAGTTTGGGTTCATTAAAATTTATTCCAAAACTGATGGACCAAAAACTAAACTTGTCTCAAGAATGGATGACCTCTTTGTCTATCTCTCTATGTTTACTCCAGTCGTTTACTGGCATACAAAATCGTTTGATTATAATTACAAATGGGTATCGATGTTCATTAAGTCTCCAGTGTTCAACTGGATCTTGTGGCCGATGCTGGTGGCGTATTTCCTGACTTTTATTTTTTACATAAAGAATGAATTTGCCCGCACGAAAACAAACAACCAATTTAACATTCCTAAAAACATTGCAATCCTGGTCGCTATGTTGAGCTGGGGGATTGTTTCCATCCTTTCTGATTCCAAATTACTTATTATCTTCACTGTTACTTTCACTCATGATGTCTCTTATACGTTCTACGTGTGGTTTGTTGGAAGAAGAGATGAGCATATCTTGAAGAAGCGCGTGAATTGGTTTTCATGGTGGTCGGTACCGGGATTTTTTATCTATTTCGCCGTTCTGATTCTCTTCAGTCATGTCATCTTTGTCGTGCATCTCGAAATGACGATGGATCATAATTGGGACTATTACATTTACGGGAAGTTCTTTAATAGCATCTCAAAAGCAGAAGGATTCTGGCTCAATATTGGCTGGTCGCTGTTCTTTGCAACTCAAGCGCATCATTACTTCATTGATAGATTTTTATGGAAGAAAGAGAAGGATCTGGATTACATGGTTAAGACAGGTCGTTATAAAGTAAGCGACCTGTCTTAATCAAAAATTAGTTCAAAAGATTCTGGTGAATGTAGAGACGGAAGATTTTATCTTTCGTTCTTCTGATGGAAAAGTTTCCGCTGTCTTTCTGTTCAATCAAGAACTGGTAATAATCTGGTTTTGTGTCAGCAATTTCCAAAACTGATTTACCTTCGAATTCTCCAAAGTCGATAACAACTTTGTCTTCTTCAATGATACCGGTAAGCGGACTCTGTTCCTGCGCCATTATTCCCTCCTTAGAATGCCTGGTACAAGTTTCTACCTGAAACTTTTCGTATAGTTTGATTATGGAAAAATTTTGATGACTTTGAAAAGTGTTAGTTTTTGTAAAATTGCTTGAGGAAAACAACCAGAGCTTTAAATTCCTGAGGGTAATCATCAGCCATCATCTTCTTGATGAGTTCAAGTGATTGATAGAGTGACATTCCCTTTCTGTAGGGGCGATCAGTGGTCATGGCAACCAGGATATCAAACACGGATACCAGAGTACTTTCGATGCCGAAAATAATATCAGGTTCGAGTTTTTTCTTCTTTTCTCTTACAAGAAGTTCTTTCATTTTATCGTTGAGGAAGTGGTGATGCTTAATGATAGTCAGATAGTTCTTAGAGAGCGGTACACGGCCTTCTAAGAGGTCAAAAGAGAAGTCTGCATGATTGGCGAAGAGTTCCTGATCTTTTGTCGTAAGCGTTTTTAAATCATATTTATCTCCGGGAATCATGGAGATCCCAATATCTTTTAGATAACTGGCAAGGAATAGGTTCTCGACTTCCTTATCGTGGAAGAGATGAATTGATTGCAGAAACGATAGAAGTAAAACAGATGACAACATTGGTTGGGAAAGCGTGAAGTGAAAATTCTCGCGTATTAAGTTCTGAAAGAAGTAAGGCTGATACTTTTTGTTTTCCAAGAGAAACTTACTCAGGTTTTGTGAACTCTGAAATTGGAGCATGAGTAATTCATCATTATGCGGATTCTCATAAAGGCCACCCAGATTCAGAGACAGAAGTTTCAGGTCTTTTGTTCCATTCTCGATCGGGTCGCCTACTGACAATGACCTTGTGACTTTGATAAGTGCAGATTCAAGATTCCTTTTGATGTCCTGAATATCTTCCGGAAAGACATACACTTCGCGATGAGAATTCTTTATCAACGTATTAATCTGATCCTTGGTAGGAACAGTTGATTCATTGATGACAGGGTAGAAGGCGCCATTCTTGAAAATGAAAACCGGATGTTTGAGTTTCTTAGCGAGATACAGTTCACCCACGAGAATAGGCTTAAGCTTTAATGAAAGCCTGTTCTGTTCTGTGTATGAATTGAAAGTTTGAGCGGAAAGCATCCCTGCACCTCATGAGTATTATACCCAAATTTGGCGCAGGGAGGTGAAAATCTATAAGTTGGTAATATGTTGCTCCAGGTACGCCTTAAATGAGTGGCCATTGGCCTCTAACATCTTAGGGAACATAGAGATCGAAGTAGATCCGGGAAATGTATTAATCTCATTCAAATAAATCTTCCCATCATCCAGGAAGAAATCGATACGAGAGAGATGTCTGATTTTGAGACCGTGGTAAAGCTTAGTCGCATAGTCAGTAATTGTCTTCACCTGTTCAGGAGTAACGTTCTCCGCACGGATAAACGTCACTGACTGAGAGTCTGATGAATATTTCTGGTCGTAAGTATAAAAAGTCGAAGTCGGAGTGACGATCTCACCAGGATAAGAGATCTGAACTTTCCCGTCGTACTCATATGCAGAAACTTCAAGTTCACGCGGCTTCATTCTCTTTTCAATAAGAACAAAAGGAGAAAGCTTGAAAGCATCATCAACAGCTTTTAGTGGATCCTGATTTGAAGGAACCATGTAACAACCAACAGATGAGCCTTGGTTAGAAGCTTTAATGACAAGATCACCGTGTTCTTTCTGGAATGCTGTTACACGTTTTTTTGCATCTTCATTATTTTCAGAAACAAAAATGTACGGAGTATTCGCAACACCCAATGCAGTTGCCCACATCTTTGTTGTGATTTTGTTGAAACACATTTTTGATGTTTCAGAATTACATCCGAAATAGGGAAGACCAATCATCTCGAAATATGATTGAAGATCTCCAGTTTCACCGGGGTATCCATGGATACAGGGAATAGCAACATCAATCAGAATTCCCGGAGCACCGTCTTGCTCAAAGGCACGTAAGAAACGTTTGCCATCAAGAAGATATCTCTTTCCACTCGCATCTACCCACTGGCCTTGCTTATCGATCTCAATTTTGATCGTGTTCACATTTGGCATCTGAGACATGCAATCTTCGTAATACTTTACTGAGCGAAGAGAAATCTCGTGCTCAGAACTTCCTCCACCGCAAAGGAGGAGTACATTTTTCTTTTTCATCATTAATCCCTTAATGGTGCAGGCACTTTTTCTAAATCAAGTGTTTCAAGCATTGTGAACAGAGATGCTTGTGGCATCACTTCTGTTTTTTGTTCACCATACTTTCTCACTGCAACTGCTTTATCTTCGATTTCCTTATCGCCAAGAACGAACATGAATGGAATCTTTCCAGTCTGTGCTTGTCTTGTTTTGAATCCCATTGATTCATTTCTGTCATCAACGCGTACTCTGAAACCTTTGCGCTTTAATTCTTTTTCAAGAGCTGTTGCTGCTTCAAGGTGAAGTTCATTTTTTACCGGAATGATGATCGCCTGTTCAGGTGCTAACCAGAACGGGAATGCACCACCAACGTGCTCAAGGTAAACACCAATGAATCTTTCAAGTGAACCAAGAAGAGCACGGTGAATAACTACCGGTCTTTCCATTTCACCTTTATCATTCTGGAACTTAAGATCAAAACGATCCGGAAGTTGGAAATCGAGCTGGATTGTACCAAGCTGGAAATAACGTCCAAGAGCATCTGCTACCTGAATATCAATCTTCGGTCCGTAGAAAGCACCATCGCCTTCATTGATAAAATAATCTCTGCCAGATGAATCAAGAGCTGCTTTAAGAGCGGCTTCGGCCTGATCCCAGACAGCATCTGAACCGACACGTTTTTCAGGACGAGTAGAGAAGCCGATCTTGATTTTTTTGAATCCGAAGTGTTCATAGCCAATGAAGAACATATTCATCAACGTTTTAATTTCTTCCTGAATTCCTTCAGTCTGAATGAAAATGTGAGCATCATCCTGACAGAATGTACGGACTCGTGTCAGACCTGCAACCACACCAGATTTTTCATAACGGTGTAGTCTTCCGAAATCCGCAAAACGAAGAGGAAGATCACGGTAAGAATAACGGTGGTGAGAGAACATAAGCATGTGACAAGGACAGTTCATCGGTTTAAGCGCGAACTCTCTTTCATCAATCTGAGTAAAGTACATGTTCTCGTGATATTTTTCGTAGTGCCCGGAAGTGTGCCAAAGATCTACATCGAGAACTTGTGGAGTGATCACTTCCTGGTAATCAAACTTCTTGTAGATTCTTCTCATGAAGTCCACAAGACCGTTATAAACAAGAGCGCCTTTAGGCATGAAGAACGGGGAAGCTGGAGCAACCGGATCGAAGATAAAGAGATCAAGCTCCTTACCAAGTTTACGGTGATCTCGCTTCTTAGCTTCTTCAAGCATTGTTAAGTATTCTTTCAGCTCTTCTTTTGAAGAGAAGCTTGCAGCGTAAATACGCTGAAGCATCGGACGAGTCTGATCTCCACGCCAGTAAGCACCAGCAGTGTGTAACAGCTTAAAGTAGAAATTGAGGTCAGACGTTTTTTCAACGTGCGGACCAGTACATAGATCGAAGAAAGTATCGCCCTGAGTATAATAAGAAATAATCTCACCATCAGGGATATCGCGGATAAGTTCTGTTTTAAGAACCTGGCCCTTGTCTGCGAAAAGTTTCATGGCCTCTTCACGAGTGACTTCGTGACGGACAACCGGAAGATTGCGCTTGATGATTTCTTTCATCTTCTCTTCAATCGTTTTTAAATCCTCATCCGTTAACTTTCTGGTCATCTCGATGTCGTAATAAAAGCCATGTTCAATGACCGGGCCAATACCCAGTTGAACTTTATCGTCCGGATAGAGTTCCATAATAGCTTGGGCCATTAGGTGGGCAGTCGAGTGCCTTAAAGTGTCTAAATCATACTTCGCCATGAATCGTTCCTCTTGGTCGCGCAGAAATTGTCAGATGGGGTTGAGCTCATCAACATTACCAATCAAACCCCGTTCAATCAATGAGTTAGAGAATGAGAATGCAGGATTTCAGAGAGCTGTAAGAATTCGTTTTGATAGATTCTTACTTTCGATGTTAGAGATAGTGCCAAAAGGCTCCCACGATGGCCCATCTTACACTGTTCAAGCGCTAGTAATTATTAGAGATATTGGCTTTTGTTGAGTGAGATGTACCTATATCTTGCTTTTTTGTCAGGGATGGGGTTTAACCTCCCCACTGTTGAATTGTAAGATCAAGATTTCTTACTTCATTTTAGGAGGCTATTATGGAAACCATCCAATCTCGGAACGAAGGTTCATCTGTGCCATCAGTTGAAACCCTGATGACAAGAGCTGTGGTGGATCTTAATAAAGATGACCGATTCCTGGCTCATCTCCCTGCGGACTCAAGCCGCATTGAAGGGCAGGGTCATTATCGACTCGCTAAAATTTATTACGACAAAGCGGATTTCGAAAAAGCTGAAGAGCATTTTCTTGATGCCCTAAAGCGTACGGAACTTCCTCAGGATGCTTTCGCGATCTTCAAAATTTACGGATTCCTTATCCGTATCTATTCTGAGTCTCTCAACGAAAAAGAAGCTAACAAATATATCCAGCTCTCTTCTGAACTTCTTGATCAGACAGTAAGCATCCTTCCTTCACTTAACGGCGAGTACTTCTATAACGCTGCTGTCGTGAACACGTATAAGGGTGAGTTCTCTGAAGCTCAGAAAAACTTCAATCAAGCTTACCGTAAAGCTCAGACTGAAAATGAGCCTGAACTTATGGCGAAGTCGCTTTATGCAATGGCGACAAACGCTTACCAGATGAAAAACTTCCAGGACGCTATCGTTCATTTGAATCAATTGAATGAGCTTCTGAACATTCTTAAGAAAGGTTACCTGAAAGGGTCAATGCACCTTCTTTGGGGTAACGCTCTTCGTGAACTAGGTGAGTACGCTAACTCACTTCCACAGTACGATCTTGCGATGAAACTTCTTCATTCAAAACGTTGTTGGAATATGCACAACTACGTTCTTCTTAATAAGGGTATCGCACTTAAGAAAATGGGTGAGTTCTCTAAAGCTCTTCTCCTTTTCGGAATTGCGCAAAACTCCCTTGATGATGAGTACTTCAAGCGCCTTCAGCAGCTCATTATGATGGAAGTTGAAGATGTGAATGATTCATCTGTGGATCTCTATCTTGACCGCCATAACAGAGTAATTCACGAGAAAGCACTTGGTGTCATCGACTTCAAACACCGTTTCGTGCTTCTTGAGATCCTTTTCCTCTTGGCGCAAACTCCGGGAACTTACTATAATAAAGAAGACCTCGCTAAAATGATCTGGAAAGATGAGTACAATCCTCTTATCCATGACAAGCTGATTTACACAAGTATCAGCCGTCTTCGT
>JBEIQF010000514.1:0-1165 GCA_040376635.1 Halobacteriovoraceae bacterium | reverse complement strand
TTGCCTACATGACTCAGGCAGAGATTGATTTTGTTATCGACACAGTTAACAACTACAAAGCTTAAATGAAAAAGGCTCCGAAAGGAGCCTTTTTTTTGTCTTATAACATCTTCTGTAATTCTTCTTTCGTAAACTGATGATATTGATGTCTAATTTGTAAGGAAAAAATAATTCAATATTCAAGAGTGCCCTTTTGGGCACTCTCTAACGATTCTGAAAAAAAGGAGTGTCGTAAATTTTCTTAATAAATTTGTTTCTGGTAATGAAAGCAACCCAATCTTCAATGATTGCGTAGGCCGGCGGAATAAAGACCAGTGTTAACAAAGTACCTGACGTTAGTCCCCATGCCATAGCGAGCGTAATAGGAATGAGCATTGGGTCCTGTCCTCCGATCCCGTAGGCCGTCGGGAAAAGTCCAAGGATCGTTGAGAATGCAGTTGCAACGACGGCGAGAAGTCTTTGTGACGAAGCTTTAACTAATGCCTCTTCAAGTGGCATTCCTTGCTTTCTTGCGATCTCGATAAACTCAATCAGGACAATTCCTGAGTTCACAATAATTCCGGTCAGTCCGATAATTCCGATGAGGGCCATGAATGAAACGGGTTTTCCGTGGAAGAAAAATGCGACAGAGAATCCGATGAATCCAAGAGGAATGGTCATCATAATGATGAATGGTCTCAGGAACGAGTGGAACATGAATACCATGAGAGCAAAGATCCCGATCACAGCAAGAATAAGAGCATCAAATAGTGATTGCATACTTTCTTGAGTACTTTCTTCAACTCCACCAAACACCAGAGACACTTCCGGATATTTGATCTGCATTTCCTGCCATTTTGATTTAATGACATCATTCACTTCAAACGCCGAAGTCACCTTCTCGTCAACACTTCCTGTGAGCGTTCTAGCACGTTTGAAATCAAATCGCTTCACTTGAGGTGAGCCTTTCTGTGGTTCAAAATTCGCTATAATACCGAGTGGAATCAGGTTTCCATCTCTATCCATAATTTTGATCTTTGAGAGATCTTCCGGAGTTCTTCTGAAATTATCCAGGAACTTAACATTTAGATTCACTTCTTTGTTATTCAAAGTCACATCAGAGATAAAGACGCCACCAAGAGCTGTTCTGATGGTATTTCCAACTTCAGATACACTTACTCCACGC
>JBEIQF010000310.1:0-4004 GCA_040376635.1 Halobacteriovoraceae bacterium | reverse complement strand
TCAGCAAGAGTCACACCTTGTCTGATCACGTAATCACCAAACTTCTTCGCTACCCACATACAAGGCACAGTCTGAACCACAACATAGACGGCGTGAATCAGCACGATCCCGAATGAAGCTTCGTAGTTAAAGACACTTTGAGGAAGAAGGAAATAAAAAGCAATATGGTGAACAGCAATCGTAAGCGTTGCAGAAAGAACGACCAATGGATTCGCGTAAAGAATCAGACACGCGATCGATACGAAAATATGAAAGTGAGTTTCGATCATCCCTTTCGAGAGATGAATGAGAAACCCTGAGAAGAACATCAAGGAGACACCATGAGCGATGGCCGTAAGTTTATGATTCGTGCTTGTGTATCTCATGCCAACCGGAAGTGAGCAGATCGCCAGACTTCCGAGCAAGGCAAACCACACCCCAGAGTCAAATGTTAGAGCAAAAGCTATGCAAACCGGGATATGGGCCAGAAGTGCGTAAGAAAAAATCTTATTCACTTTTGAGAGATAATCATTTTCTGCGTTGATGATTGATTCTGATTTCATTGTTCTCTCTTGTATTTGTAACCGACGAGGTCGACTTTTTTCTGGTTATCGCTTCCATTCACGCATCCGTAAATGGGACGCTCATTTGTCTTCTTAGTTTTTGTCAGTTCATGGAAAATCTTTTCATCTTCAACAACTGAAGCAGGTCCGCGTTTTGAACTGTATCCACCTGCGTATTTAACTGCCTTCGACTGATCCATGATCACAAGTTGAGGAACAGCGTTGATCTTATATTTTTCCGAGTAGTGATCCATTGAATCCGAAACAACTGTGAACCCTTTTTCTTTTAAGGCCTTCACCCATTGTTCTTTTTTACCGAGGACAAAAACCTTCTCTTCAACGTTTTGTGTTTTGGGTTTTCTCTCCACAAGACTTTTAAACACTCTTTCCGAACAACCGCAGTCAGGATTAAGAAAATGCAGAATCGTCCACGTCTTCTGACCTTTAAGTGCCACCAGTTCTTTTGCATTCGAGGGTTTAAGGGACAGAGTATGCGAGCCCATCATCATACTGAAGGGAATACTCAGGGCCAGAAACCAGAAGGCAAATGCGAGTTTGGTGAACATACCCAGCTCTCATCGACCTCTCTAAAAGAAATCTTAAGATTCGTTTTGGAATGTCTAAGAATGGTATCGGGACATATCAGGCTTTGGGAGTTCGAGTACCAGATTGTTTTGATTGATTGTTAAGTGCCCATGATTCTTTTCTAAGATCTCACCAAACTGTTTGCATGTAATCTTATCTCCAACTTGTGAGCTGAAATCACTGAAGTAGATATTAATCTTTCCATTCTCTTCAACAGCAACAAGTTGAATCCATTTTTCTTCGAGACCTTCCAGTCTTTCCACTGATTGATTGAGAAGATTAATGATGAGTTGTTCAAGCTGAGATTTTCTCCCCTTCACTACTTTATGTTCCATGCCTTTCTGTCTCAGCACGATGCCGTGATTCTTAAGTCGCTGGCCCGCGAGTTTCAGAACATCTTCCATCAGAACATTGAGTTGAATATACTCTTCCACTTCTTTCGTATCAGGATAAATAAACTGACGAAGACCTTTCACACTTTCAACAATGCGATCAGAAGTCGTACGAATACTGTTCAGTGGTTTCTCCAGTCCTGAATCTTCATTTTTTCGAATGAGTTGTTCCGCTCTACCAAGAATGATCGACATGGCGTTATTGATTTCGTGGGTGACACCTGCAGCAAGCATACGCAGTTCTTTTAGTTCCGTTTCTTTTTTCAGGATCGTCTCATCACGAGCACTGATTTCGCTCACAAGTTTGCCTTTGAGCCTGAATGCGTAGAATAGAACTCCGAGAGAGATGGCGAGGACTACATATGAGATAATGTTAACGACGTTATCCATGTCGTTATTTTAGACGGGACCTTCTGAAGAGAAGACTTATTTTGGGCCTAAGATACTTTGGGAAACTACTTTCAGTAGCTCATCTATTTCATAGGGCTTTTCAATATATCCTACCGCTTGAACGTCTTTTGCTCTTTGGACCGGATCAGCAGCGCCGGTGAGCACAATTATAGGTGTGCGATGCTCAAACTTTTTTGCATAATTTTCAGCAAACTCCCAACCATTCATTTCGGGCATCACCATATCAAGAAGAATAAGGTCAGGTTTGTAGTCCTTAAGAACTTCCAGTGCAAGCCGACCGTTACGAGCTGTACAAACTTCATAACCTTCAAACTTCAGAATCATGGCAACAGCATCAAGCATGCTTTTATCATCTTCTATAACCAGAACCTTTTTCACGGTAGGGCCTTTTTAGGTATGGTGAAGCTGAATGTGCTACCTTCCCCTTCTTTGCTCTCCACTTGAATCGTTCCATGATGAAGTTTGATGATCTTTTCAGAGATCGGTAATCCTAAACCCAAACCTGTATGACGAACTCTTATATCAACTCCACCTCGGGAGAAAGGATCAAAAATATTTTCCAGCATCTTCTCAGAAATTCCTTCGCCCTTATCAGAGATTGAAACTCTTACCTCTCCATTGAGATCCTCGAGATTAATTTCAATCGGAGATGTAACTGGGGAATACTTAACTGCGTTTTCTACAAGATTGGTAAAGACCTGATAAATTCTTAAAGCATCAAAGGCAAAGAGGACTTCTTTTGCTTTTGCCTGGAAATGCAGTTTTCGTTGAGGATAAATGAGTTCCAATTCTTTAATCCAGCCAACGATACAGTGATGAAGATCGTGAAGACCCAAATCGAGTTTCACGACATCCTTTTCAAGGCGGGAAAGATTCAATAGATCTGCCACCAGACGATTCAGTCTTGTGGCCGGATGAAGGAGTTCGACGATCTTTTCATGATCAATCGGGTTTCCATGTTGAATCTGACGATCAATCACCTGAAGCATGAGATAAAGTGAGGCGACAGGATTTCTTAATTCGTGAGCAGCAATATCGAGAAATCGGGATTTTGCTAAAAGTGCTTCTTCAGATTTCTTCTTAGCATTGACGAGATCAGTGACATCATGGACGTTTCCCACAAGAGAAGTACATTTCCCGTTGTCATCAATGACCGGAACAACGGTCACTTCACCATACTTCGTCCCCGAAGGATAATCTGTAACTTCGTGCCACTTGATGGTGCGTTTTTCCTTGATCGCTAAACGGTAATTTGACAACACCAGCGATAAAGAAGGTTGAGGAATCACTTCATGAACATATTTTCCAACAACCTGTTCTTTTTTGAGTCCAGTTGTTGTCAGGAAGGATTTATTGACCTGGACAAATTTGAAAGTGTTTTCCGGTTCGACGCTGAGGAAGAACACAACATCGACGAGTGAATCATAAATCTGAAAATCATTACCCATAGTTAAAAGAATTTTACAGCCGGTACAAATCTGTCGGCACGCCTTTAAGCGTTATATGCTGGTCAAACTTAAACCCTAGCTTAGCTGCAATTTTTTTAGACCCAATGTTGTCAGGTGTGATTGTGGCCGTGATATTGCTCAATTTGAGAGTTTTCACCCCGTAATTGACCAGAGCTTCGGCCAATTCTGTTCCATAACCCTTGCCCCAGGCCGATTCCCTGAATCGATAAGTGATATCTGTTAGCATTTCACCTGAATATTCCCATGGAGTGAGCCCACCCATTCCTATGAGGGAATGAGTCGTTTTCTCAACACAGACAAACTTGTGAGAATTATTCTTAATCCATTCTTTTGCAGTCACAATGCTTTCTTGTTTATAGATCGTGATCGGAAATAACGTAAAACCCCGGTCATTTGAAAGTTCAAAGAAACTTTTTGCATCTTCTTCAATGAAAGGTCTGATGATGAGTCGTGAAGTTTCAATCATTAAGCCATTTCCAGATTTCATCGGGAGTCTTTGCCATAAAAGCAGGACTCTCGATTTTCATTTCCTCAAATCTTGCCCAGTCATCCCACAACGCCGCGATTGAAATCATCCCCGCTGCACTTGCCGCCTGCATGTCCAT
>JBEIQF010000005.1:0-34970 GCA_040376635.1 Halobacteriovoraceae bacterium | reverse complement strand
AATAGCGGACTCTCCATGCTGTTGAAGAGTTCAAAGCGGTCACGACGGTTTTCAAAATTTTGCATGCTACTTATATAAAACATTTAGCTTTAATTCACCAGAGCCATATTCACCATCTGAGTGAATTATTTCTTCAGATCCAGATCATGAGCACATGAGCTCTCATCTTTAATCACACCATCGCTGATGTGAAGATCGCGATTTGTATAACCAAGAGTAATGTGGGGATAAAAATATTGTGGTTTGAAGAAATCCTTATCCCCGCCCTTAGCGACAAAAGCTTTCAGAATTTCCTCTCTGATTCTTAAGAGGTCCGGCGTGCGTACAACTACGTAAAAGGCCCACTCAGTTTTTGCGTTGATATCGAGGCTTCCCTTCCCTACACAAACGACTTCAAATTTAGCATTCTGAATTTTGTTCTTCTGGGCGATCTCATCGATCTCAGTCATTGTGAGTTTTGATTTGAGGATCTCGGTGAATTCTACTGGAGTGATCACAGTAATATGTGCCTCACCACGATTCGTAAGAGGCACACGTTTAGCTATGAGTAATTGTTTAAAGAGATCAGCAACCGGTTCGAAGTTAACTTCCATTGTGAGGTAGGAATCAAATGGACCGGAGCCCTGGTGAGAAATAAAAGGAAGCTTTGAATTTTTGAAAACGTCTTCGGAAATGTAAAACTTGGGTCCAGCTGCTGCTTGGACGAGTCCTGAAAAGACGATGAGTGCAAAAATTAAACCTTTCACAATTATCTCCAATGCAAGGTAGTTAGCAAATTCCTCCGACACCTGAATTCGCTTCCTGTTTTTTATTCAAGCTCACAAATACAAAACTACCGTTAAGAGCAAGAGTCCTAGTTTCTGTGTACATATCTTCTTTGTAGACATCGACTCTCACTTCAAGGCTTGTCTTACCGACTTTGATAATCTGGGCATCTAGTTCCACGATGCTGCCTGCAGGAATGGGAGTTTTGAAATTTACCTTATCACTGCTGACAGTTACGACCTTCTCGCGTGTATATCGTGTGGCCGCAATGAAGGCAACTTCGTCCATCCATTGCAAAGCAGTACCACCGAAAAGCGTATCGTAATGATTCGTTTCTCCGGGGAATACGGCCTTAAAGACTCTCGTGCGTGCTAATTCTCGTTTGTTTTCTTCTGACATACATACCTCGTGTGAATGATCCTGGTGCGATCGGACTTTACCGTTGCGGGACAGTGCCGGAATTTCATCGGCTTCAGCTTCCCAGGAAGTGTTGTTGATAGATTCATTATGATCAATATCATGAGGCGTTGCAAGGTATAACTGACTCCGTCGTGATTAAGAAATATTCAATATGCATGACTCTTGCGCTTCACGAACAATGTTTAAAGCTTTCACTTTGTTCAAGGAGGAACAAATGAGATCAACTCGAAAACTCATTCTTCCCATTGTGGCCTTACTCATCATCGCTTCATGTAGTGGCGGCGGTGGAGGCGGTGGTGGTGGACAAGAAGAGCAAGCTCCTCCTACCACTGGTGGAACAGAAACAGGTGGAACGACTGGAAGTACCACGGGTGGCACGACAACTGGAACAACCGGAGGATCGAGCGGAGGTTCTGCTGATTTCGATGTGACTCTGGATTCAGCATTAACTTCTTCAGAAAGAGCTTCCGCATTGGGAAGTATAGATGTCCTGGAATCGCTTAAGATCAATGGAAGTACCATTAAGGGATTCTCTGAAGTCTTTGGCGGAAACAGCACTTCGAGTGTGATCAGATATCTCGAACAACGAGTAAATTATATATTTTCGGAATCAACCAATTATCGAGATCGAATTGTTTCTAACACTCCAACTTTGATTCCAAAATTTGCTTATTACGGAAGAAATCAAAGTAGAGATATCTGGTATACATCATTAGTCGGTGAACCAAATGATGTTCGTATTCTCATTAACAACAATCGTGTCGATATCACTTCATCCCGAATTGGTGTTGTTAATCTTGGTGATATCTTCACAACATCAGATGCCATTACCCAGGCGATAACAATTGTTCACGAGGCCCGGCACTCAGATTGTCCGGATGGAGCGAGAACATCTGAGATCCAAAGATGGCTTGATGGTCTTCCTCCGATCGACCGCTCGTGTGGACAGTTACATGGCGCTTGTCCGGGAGGCGGAGGTTCATGCGATATCTTTCCATGGGGGCCGTACGCGATTGATTTCATCTATTCCTTCAGTATCGCTGAAGCCTGTACTAATTGCACTGAGACTCAAAAGCAGCAAGGACAAGTCAATGCGAACTCTGTTTTGAATTCCGCATTTGATATTGTTGGCACAGTGAATGGAGCTTACGGTGGGCCAGATATGACTAACTCTACGACGGTGAGGGATGATTTATGAGAAATAAGATCAATACATTTATCGGATTGGTGATCGCAGTTGTTCTTGGCTTCTTTCTCATGAATAGAGAAGAACCTATAACAAAGTCGACAGAGGCTAAAATAAATAATTCAAACTCTCCATCTTTCGAGCGAAAAGTTGCCTCGACCTCAGAGGAAGTTGAACCTCAGATGATGACAGCAAGAGTATATGAACAAGACAAGCAAGAGAAGAATTTGTCGACGATTACCAAAGCAGAAATAAAATCGATTAGAGATTCTTTGCCAAATAAACAGATGGTAAAAAAAGAGTTAAACGATAATCCTCACACACCTTCAAAGACTCTCATGTCATTTGCCAAACAACTTGGCCCTGCGATGGAAAAAGCCTTTAAGAACAAGACCGATGCACAAACTCTCACTCGTGAACTAAAAGACTGTGCCGTCAATAATTCCATCGCCGATGCTGCCAGAGCTTTATGCGTGCAGGATGTGGAAAAGCTCTCCGGTTACCATCCGGATTTAAAAACTCAAGCCAGGGAGTTGCGTTCCGAAGTGTCTACAGGAGTCCTTAAAATCCTCGAAACAAGTGATGCTTTCATCAGGAAATGATGTAAAAAATTCATGCGTTAGCCCTTGGCAGAATCTTAACAAAGAAGACATTGATCTCCCTCATGCCTGTTTGTATAAACGGGAGCAAATTTAATCAATAGGGAGTCTTCATGAAAACAGCATTAATTGCTTCTTTGTTACTTTCATTCAGCGCATTCGCTGAAACTTGTTATGTTCGTAACGTTGACCTTGTTACGACTGAAGTGTCTCTTGCTCGCGAAATCTGCGTTGGCGATATCAACATCACATTAGATTCTTTCGGAAAAAGCCAGGCCGTGGTTAATTACACGCTTGATGGTGCGCCTAAAAATAAAGCAGTTGAACTCGTTAGACCTATCGAGCGTCGTGATGGTGCTCTTATGTTTGGTCTTTATTATCTTGAGAGCAATTCTGAAGGCGGCTTCTGCAGCGAAACAACTGAAGCAAACACATCTGGATGGTTAGTGATGAACCGCGATGGATCAAACGCTCGGGTTGAAGGAATCGAAGGCGAAGTAACTTATTCTTATGATAACTGTCACTCAGACGGTAATACTCTTCAGACAATCAAGTACGAAGCTCGTTAATAAGATTCTAAATTTTTTGTGATTTAAGCCTCGAAGAAATTCGGGGCTTTTTTTGGTGCACTTTCGTCGACAACTTTCGAACTAGCCTATTGGATATCTAATAGTTTCTCCAGTAACAAACCCCTCAACTGCCTGAATTTACTAAGTGTTATTTGTAGATATATTAACCTTATATAAAGTTATTGTTTTTTTATAAATTAGGATAAACTCCTTATATGAATCCAAAAATAAATCCTTACGCACCGGGTGCCGGAACAATCCCTCCTCAATTAGCAGGCCGAGACGAAATCATCAGTAAAGCTGATATCGCTTTAGAGAGGTGCAAGAATGGTCTTTCATTCAGAGGACTACTCTTGGTTGGACTCCGGGGTGTTGGCAAGACAGTTTTACTCACAAAAATTACACAAGAAGCAGAGTCAAAGGTTTTCACTGTAGTCTCTCTAGAAACTCCTGAAGGAAGATCATTACCAGCACTGCTCATCCCTGCTCTGAGGTCTGCGCTTTTGCGTTTAGATAGAATGAAAGCAAGTGGAGACTTAGCAAAGAAAGCTCTCCGCACCCTAGGTGGATTTCTAGGTGCCATGAAAGTAAAATACGAGGATGTTGAATTCTCTCTAGATCTTGGAGAAGAAATTGGAACTGCTGACTCGGGCGATCTAGAGCAAGATTTAACAGATCTTTTGCTTGCCGTAGGTGCAGCCGCAAAAGAAAAGAAAACAGCCTTGGTTCTTGCCATTGATGAAATCCAGTATCTTCCTGAAGAACAATTCGCGGCCTTGATCATGGCGCTTCATAAATGTACTCAACGCCAAATGCCGGTTATTCTTATAGGAGCAGGACTACCTCAGTTGGTAGCACAAGCAGGGGAAGCAAAATCGTACGCAGAAAGATTGTTTGAATATCCTGAAATAGGACCACTAGATCCGCAGGCTGCCCGAAAGGCAATCATTAATCCAGCAAAAGCTTTAGAGGTCGATTATGAAGAAAAAGCTATACTCCATATTTTAGATCAAACAAAAGGCTATCCGTATTTTTTGCAGGAATGGGGAAAACACAGTTGGCAAGCAGCTGACTCCTCTCCTATCAAACTTTCAGATGCAAAGTTTGCAACCCAGACAGCCGTGACGGAGCTGGACTCTAGTTTTTTTCGAGTACGTTTTGATCGGCTAACACCATCAGAAAAAAAGTACCTTAGGGCGATGGCAGAACTAGGTTCTGGGACGCATCGATCCGGAGATATTTCCAATCTTCTCAAAAAAGAAGTGCAGGCGGTTGCTCCAGTCAGGGCATCCCTCGTAAAAAAAGGGATGATTTATAGCCCTTCTCACGGGGACAATGCATTCACCGTTCCTCTCTTCGATGAATTTATGAAAAGAGTTATTCCTGACATGGATTCTTTATGAAATGGCTTCTCGTTCTCATTTTATTTAAACCTTTTCTCACCTTGGCTTGCCTACCAAACGAAATCCACATCAGAGAACAATGGATCGATACTTACACTAAAGAAGATGGAACGCTCGTTTCTGCGCACAAGAGATCAGAGCATTGTAGGGAAATCAGAGGTCATCGTTATTTTCAAGATTCGAATACGGAAGAAATAAAGGGTTTAAAAACAAAATTCAAAACGTGGACAGATAAAGAAAAAAGCTTAATGGAGACAGAGATAGAAAATCTTCCTGTCTGGCTCAAACGATATAAACTTTCCAAAATACTGAGGGCAAATGAGGAAATAGGTAACCCCAATAATCCCGCGATGACAATTCCAGCGACAAAGACGCTCATTATTTTTGATAAGTTCTTTAGGACGTCCAAAAGAAGAGATGTCATAGTCCATGAAATGGCCCATATTGCGGCTTGGGATATAGATCCTATAATCCTAAAATCGTTTTTTTTAGCACGAGACTGGAAATATCAAGATGCTGGGAAAATTATCCCTCCAGCTAAAACCATGATTCCTGACTCTAAACTTTCTCCCAGCGAAGACTTCTCCAATTCTGTAGAACTTTATTATTCTGACAGACAACGTCTAAAAAATTTTAATTTGAAATCATTTCAGATTTTAGAAGAAATAATTAAAACTAAGGAGAGCAACAAATGAGAATCTTCTACATTCTAATTTTACTACTCGCTTCATGCTCTCAGATTACTTCTTCACCGAATAAGAGGCATGATGTGTTTGATCGAATTATAACAGTAATGGGAACCAAATCTCTTGATGACTTGAACAAGACATTTGGTAAGCCTGATGAAATAGTTGAACCAACTCCAGATTTTAAATTTAGAATTTTGAGATACACCTCAACTCGCATTGATGCCTATATCGACATCAGGCAAAATAAAATTTCCCACTTAACACTCTTTTACTTTGAAGACTTAGATAATTACACTGCCCTAAAGAAGCGGTTTAAAAACTACACATGGATCGAAGAAAAAATTCCTGATGATAAGTCTGGTCATGTCATGACTGATCGATATCTTGCGAAAGTACCCGAAATTCGAATGCAGTTCGAGTACGACAACTACGCACCTAAAAGAAAGGTCATGTGGATTTATTTTGAATAATTGTTTTCAGTTCGAAAGCCCGAAAAAGGGTAAAAAAAAACCTCTGTAAAACTATCATTTTACAGAGGTTTTTTTTGGTGCCCGCTCGCGGAATCGAACCACGGACACAAGGATTTTCAATCCTTTGCTCTACCAACTGAGCTAAGCGGGCATATCGGATTTCTTAGGTATTGGTCTTCTAAAAAAGAGAACTCTAAGTTAATGTTTCGATGAAATTCCGTCAACGAATATTGTCAGAAAAGATTACTGACAAGGTGCCCAAAATGTCATCCAAAGTAATTACACTCGAACTTTCTCTCCCGTATTTCACGGTAAATGCTCTCGCATTCTTGCCGTCACTCGAGAAACAAATAAAAACTGAATGGGGATTTTTCAGCCACGGGTACACATCTCACAAGGGCGACTGCCTGAACTGGGCGACACGTTTGGTAGAATCAGGCGTTCCTTGTTTAATTTTCGATCATCCGGGCCACTATCTTGGAAGCTTTCACGATCTTGAATCGTGGGATGACTTCAAAGACCACGTTCATGAGTTGTATGGAGAGGCCTTTAATCGCCTTGAGGCGCTGATGCAGACTCATTTGGGTGTTGGTCAGTACCCTACCCCAACTGGGATCATCCTGGGCGGCCATTCGTTAGGTGCTTTGACATCAATGAAAGCGTTGGAGCTTTCCGTTTTCCAGAAATATAAGCGCGTCGGAGTGGCGATTGGAATTGGAATCGGTCAGCATAAGGCGGTTCATTTATTTGAAACTGCATTTTACGAGAAAACTTTATCGATCAGACGCCAGCTCGTTTCACCGATTCTTGATACAAAAGTTGTGTTTGGATGGATCAAGGAAGAAAAAGAAACTCTCACGATCTCTAATCAGCGCATCCACTGCATTACAGGGGAAGATGATGTTGTAGTCGGGGCCGGTGGATTGGAAGCGTTTGTGGAAGTTTTAGAACGCAATAACAATGCTGTGACATTCGATAAGCCTAAGCGACTTCCTCACCATGAGCCGGGTGCAGCTACGGCTTATCTGTATGCTTTTTTGAAAGACCATTTTGGCTGGAGCTAGATTTAAGATTTTTCAGCCAGCCCTCCTTTCCAGGTCTATCGAAAGGTGTCCCCAAAAGTTTCTTCTTGAAACCGCGATTCGTCTCTTCAGAGATGAGTGAGTAAAGTTTTTCTTTGGGCCATTCAAAAAACCATTCCTTAACATGAGCAAATGCTTCTTTGATTTTTAATTCACCAATGACTCTTGCGAGCGGTTTTCTGTTCCACGGACACACATCCTGACAAATATCACAGCCAAAAATTTCACCGCGTGATTTATCGAAACCTTCTGGTGCGGGAGCATCTTTAAAAATCTCAATGGTATAAGTGGAAATGCATTTAGAGGCTTCTAGAGTTCTGGTCTCAGGGTTAATGGCGTTCGTCGGACAGGCATCAATGCACGCAGTACACTGTCCGCAGTGATCCACATCCATCTGGGATTGATTGATATCCAGTTTCTGATTGAGAAGAATACTCCCAATGATGAAGTAACTTCCTTCTTTTTGGTTGATGATCATGGAATTTTTCCCGAACCATCCAAGACCTGCTCTCAGGGCGAGATCTCTTTCAAGAATCGGTTGGGCATCAATGGAATGAAAGATTTTGAGATCAGGAATGTTGATAGATTCAGAAATTTCAGTGAGACGATTTTTCAGTGCTCGATGATAATCTTCACCTTCAAATCCCAGTGTGTAAGCAGCTACAGAATGTTTATTTTCATCAATCATCCACTTCTTTGTTTCCTGATAACTGAAAAGAAAAACAAGTGCTGACTGAAATTCTGGAAACACGTGACGAAGATCTCTTCGTAAATGCTTTCTGTGATCAGCGAGATAGTTCAGAGGTCCGTGCTGGGAATCTTCTGTCCACTTCTCGAAATGATTTAATGTCTGGGGAATGGGTTCTTCAGTGTATCCCCAGTCCAGAACACCGAGCTTTTTTAAAAGCTTGTTATCCAGGACTGAGGACTCTTTCATGAAAAAGGAATGATTTCGATCGCACCTGTAGGGCAGGCCTCAACACAGGCCATGTCGAGAACGCATTTGTGTACGTTCACGGCATTGATTCGTGTTTCGTGGTTGTCATCGATATGAGTTGTCCAGATATCGAAAGGACAAACGCTGATACATGCCTGGCATGAAGCACAGATAGATGTATCAAGTAAGAGCTTTCCCTTGTCGAAAGACACCTCCTGGATAGATTCCTGGCCGGTATTCTTGATTGCATGAGGAACGTCTTTAATAGTTTCAACACGAATCGAATTCGTCGTTCCCTGTCTGAAGAACTTACCGTCACCAACAGTTACGACAACTTTGTCGCCGTTAGCGAGAAGATTTTCTTTCTTCAGTTTTTCAATCATCATTCCTTCAAGCTTAGTGAGATCACTGTCTTCATGGATGTTGAAATAATATGGCGAGATTCCCCAGTAAAGGCTCATCTTACGAATGACGTTCAAAGAATTCGTCACACCAAGAACGTGTGTCTTAGGACGGAATCTTGTCATTTTAAGACATGAATTACCGCCTTCGGTGATCGAGATGATCCAACGTGCATGAGTTTTCTCCGCAACGATTGAAGCAGCTACCTGAACACTTGCTGTAACACTTGTGATTTCCATATGACGAAGCATTGGACGCTCAGTTGGTCTTGCTTCCGCTTCTTCGATAATCTGGCCCATGATAGTGATGGCATCCAGTGGATATTTCCCTGAAGCTGTTTCACCTGAAAGCATCACACAGTCAGTTCCGTCCCAGATAGCATTCGCAACGTCAGATGCTTCTGCACGTGTAGGACGAGAATTCGTGATCATTGATTCAAGCATCTGGGTTGCTGTAATGATCGGCTTTCCGAGAGCATTACAAGTCTTAATCATTTGCTTTTGGATAGAAGGAACGAGGTGGTTACCTACTTCCACACCCATGTCACCACGGGCGATCATGATGGCATCTGAAACCTGAACAATACTTTCCATATTGTCGAGAGCTTCAGGCTTTTCTATTTTTGATACGATTGGCACTTGAACTTTCATCGAGTGAAGGAGTGTCTTCACCTGGAGAACGTCTTCTGCAGTACGAACGAAGCTGAGTGCTACGTAGTCGATACCTTGCTTGAGACCGAAGAGAAGATCTTCACGGTCTTTGTCAGTGAAAGCTGGTGCTGAAACTTTAACGTAAGGGAGGTTAATCCCTTTGTTTGATTTCAGGATGCCGCCTACCTTCATTTTGATTTTGAGAACTTCACGATCTTTTTCAATCGCTTCAGCTTCAAGAAGACCATCATCGAAAAGAATACGGGCACCAACGTGGGCATCTTTTACGAGGTTCTTATAAATCGTAGGGATGAAATTCTTAGCGTACTCAGGATAATCCTTTTGCACGTGAGAAGGTCCGATCACCCACACTTCATTGTCCTGAAGAGTAAGGGGTTCTGGGAGTTTATCCACACGAATCTTTGGACCTTGCAGATCCAGAAGAATCGCTACTTCCTTGCCCACATTTTTTGAGGCCTGGCGGATGTTCTTGATAGATTGTTCATGAGCTTCGTACGTACCATGTGACATGTTGACTCGAGCGGCATTCATACCCGCTAGAATCATCTTCTCCAGCATTTCAATTGTGTTGGAGCTTGGTCCAATGGTCGCAATGATCTTCGCGCGACGGATAGACATAGAATATTTCTTTGATGAGGTTGCTAAATTAACTTAATTTTTTGAAGTCTTGCATCTGCTTCATGGCCTCGGCGTGACCATTCTTCAAAGATTCAATCTGACTTTCATAAGCATTAACAATACGATTTTTTTCATCCTCATAAGCTTGTTTTGTACGATCAAGCTCAATCTGGTGAGAAGTGTCTTTCATCACAATCTCTTTACTCGTAGTTGCTTTCTGCTCTTTTAATTTAGTCTCATATTCATTGACCATCAACTTAAATTTGGAGTCGTTCTCCATCTGCATCTTGTCGATTTTTTTCTGATAACTGAGATTCATCTCAGAGAAATTTCGTTTTAATTGATTTTCTCTCTGATCCATAAGGAGCTGTTGATCTCTAGTGTCGGCCATCTTACGGTCATCATAGAGCTTCTTCTGGGAAGATAGCTGGGCTTCTGTCTGATCGATGATGTTCTGAACCTTCTGGTTCATGCTCATTTTCAGATATTCGTTATCACGCTGATAGGTCGCAAGACGAGTCTCGTAGTCCTGCACTGTAGCGTCCATCATTTTGCCAAATTGTCTCTTCATTTCAAAAATTTCATTCGCACGTGTTTCCTGAGCTTTTTTCATGAACTCAGCTTTGTCTTCGTTTGAAACTTTTGTAACGTCTTGCATAGCTGCATTATTCTTCTCTTCAAGCGTCGTAAGCGACTGGTTGAAGTTTTCTTTCAGCTTTCTCAATCTTTCTGAAGAGCCATTACGCTCATTCATAAGCTGGGCTTCGTAAGCGGCCTTATCAAGACGATTCTGGTGCTCACGGTTATTAACTTCTTTCGTCGCTTTTTCTCTCTCACGAGTTACCGTGATGATTTTATCTGCATTCGCCTGGTTCAGTTTTTTATCCTGACGGGCAGTTGCTTCGACTGATTGCTCTTTTAACGTTTCGCCATAGTTCTCTCTCTCTTTTGCCGAGTGAGATTCAAAACTACGGGTAGCAGTTGCAAGGTCTTCTCTAAGACGCTTGATTTTATTTTCCTGAACCACTTGTTCTTTAAGACCTTGCTGTCTGTCGACAACTTCAGCGAATTCGCCTGAACCGTTATCACGGCGGCGTTTTTCAAGTTCAATCTTTTTCAGATCGTCATTGTATCCACGGTTGATTTCAGAGATTTTGTCCTGGTTCTCACGATTCACTTGCTTAGCAACTGATTGTTGAGTTCTGGCAAGGTTCTCATTACGCTGACTGTAATCCTTGCTCATCCCTTCGTAGCGATCCTGAAACTTGTTCTGGATCGAAGAAAGACGGTCTTGAGTGTATTGTTTCTGCTGGTTCATTTCAGCTGAGTGAACGTCATTACGCTTCTTGTTTTCCCAGTTGATATGATCTTTCAGCTCTGCTCTCTTATGGGCAGCATCTTTATAGGCGTCTGTCAGGCGATCTTCCTGAGCACGAACCAACTGCTGGCGCTCTCTGTTGTACTGATCTTTAAGACCAGTTCCTTCAGAGGCCATGCGATCCTGGAAAGTTTTAAGTTTCTCGTCCGTATCGTTGGTGATCGAAGCTACGTTACGTTCGTATTTCGTACGATTTGTTTTTTCGAGATCCTGGTTACGGTCTCTTTCTGAATCAAATGCTTTTGAATAACTTGATTTAATGTCATTCAAACGCTGATCAAAATCCTTACTCTTCTTGAGGGATTCCTGCGTGAATGCTTCACGCTCTTTTTCAAGAGCTTCGTGTGACTTAGAAGAATTATTTTCGAGCGAGCTTGCAGTTTTTTCTTTAAGTTTATCGAGATTAGTTTGGTAGTTACCTTCGAGTTCTGCTTTATCCTCGATGAAGTTTTCACGCTGCTTAGTCATGACATGTTCAGCACGCTTTTCAGTATCTTCTACACGCTTGTTGGATGCATCCCGGAGCTTTTTATTAGCATCCTGGAAGTACTCGCGTTCCTTCGATAATTGCTTCGTGTAATCAACGCCATTCATAGCCATAATGAATCCTCTATATGCCACTTCCTGTGACATTATGAATTAGTATAGCATTTGGGGGGTTGTGAGGTCGCCTTGGGTAAATCTTGCTGATTTAGCCCAAGGCGGGGATAACTTGAGTAATTTCTACAGGATTAGCGAGCTAGTTCTTCGTCGATGATCTCGGCAAAAACGTCCATTGGCTGGGCACCGTTGATCAACTGACCGTTGATGAAGAAAGTTGGAGTCGATTTAACCTTCACCTTGCGGCCATCTTCCATGTCAGCTTTAACCTGAGCGAGGTACTTGTTTTCAGCAAGACACTTATCGAAAGCATCAGCTTTAAGACCAACGGCCTTAGCTGTTTTCTTAAGACCTTCAGCATCTAAAGCGTCCTGGTTAGCAAACATAGCATCGTGCATTTTCCAGAAGTAATCTGCACCCTGCTCGTTCGCACAAAGACCAGCAACAGCAGCTTGTTCAGCGTGGTTGTGGAATGGAAGTGGGAAGTTTTTGAATGCAACTTTCACTTTGTTACCATATTTCTTTTTGATTTCTCTCAGAAGGTCAGCACCTTTAGCACAGAACGGACACTGGAAATCAGAGAATTCTACGATTGTAACTTTAGCATCTTTTCCACCCATGATTGGAGCGTTTCCAACTTCAACCGGGAATGTCGGACGGCGTGGTTTAGGAATATAAACTTCAACCGGAGTCTTCTTAGTCTGTTCAGCAATCCACTTATCAACTGCTTCTTTCTTTCTTTCCATTTCCAGGTAGTTTTTGATTTTTTCACGTACCTGAGGATTGATGTGCTCAGCAGGAATATTTTGATCCTTGATGAAAGCATCAATTTCTTTTTCAGAGATAACTACTTCCTTAGCAATGTGCTTCTCAAGGAATTCGTCATTTGAGATACCTTTTTTACGAGGATCTTTATCCATGTACTTCTGAAGTAGAAGTGATTTAAGACGATTGAATTTGATTTCGAAAACTTTTGATTCTGCTTCGAAAAGTTCAGATTCAATGCCGTCCTGAAGTTCAGCATTTGTCACTTCAAGGTCACCTACTTTTGCAGCTAAACCCTCTTTCGGAGCTGGTTTAAAGAGATAGCTTGGCTTGCCTGTAGAATCAGAACACGAACCAAACGTTAACAACACAACGATGGACATTAAGCCCAATACAACTTTCATGAGAGTCTCCTGTTTGAAAAACTGGAGTTATCTTAGCGTAAGAAAATGAGAATAAAAACGAAGTGGTTTTGTCAGTTAATGCAAATGTTTCAGAAATTCCTGATATTTAGGAATCTCACGCATGATTTGATGAGGACCTGTCGCAATGATGTGTCCCTTCTCGAGCAAAATCAGCTTATGAGAATTCAGAATTGTTTCCAGTCGGTGCGTGACAATGATCGTCATAGAACGTGACTGGAAGAATTTAATCAAATCGCGAAGAGCAGATTCAAGCTCGGAATCGAGCCCACTTGAGATTTCATCCATGAGAATGATTGGTTTTTTCAGGAAGAGTGCACGAAGGCCTGAAAGAAGTTGTTTCTGTCCCATCGATAGAGATTTCGGTTGAATCTTATCTTCCGGCGTTACTCCCCATCGTGCGAGATAAGGAATAGATTTCTGAGCGAGAACCCAGAAGTCATCAAACCCATGATCTGTGCCAAGAGTGATGTTAAATTTCAACGTTTCAGTAAACACGTGCGATTCCTGTGAAATCAAACTCACATATGACGAAAAGTTTCGAAGTTCTTTTTCATCATTTGCATGGATGACTTTGCCATCAATCGTAATCGTTCCTGAGAAAGTATGATACTGGCCGGAAAGAAGTTTCAGGAGTGTGGATTTACCACAGCCCGACTCCCCTAGAATTCCGAGGATTTCTCCGCGCTGAAGTTCAAATTTAATTTTCTCGAGTTTGAAACCCTGATCATACTGGAACCCTTCGAGGTCAAAAACCATTTTATGAGCTTCGAGATTTGTGAAATCAACGCGCTCAAAATTGTCCTGGTCAAAACTATCATTAAACTGATGAAGGCGATCAATCCCTGTTTTCGCTCTGGAAAGAACAGAAATTTTCGAAGCAACATCCTTGATCGGTGTAATGGATTTTTGAATGAGATCAATCAATGCTGCAAGAATGGCAACTTCAACAATCTGTGAATATGGAACAATGATCATCACAAGAGCAACGAGGATCGGATAAAGAGATTCAGCGGCCGAATAATAACCAGCATCCCAAATGTTTGCGTGAAGCTGCTTATCTAAAAACTCTTCAAAGATTTTTTCACCCCGCTTTGAAGCGTACTTATCGTTGGGAGAATAAAAAAGTTCTTTCAAACCAGAGGTAAGGTCTGTCACAACTCTCGCCATCATTCCCGTAATACGACGAACTTCCATGTAGATGGTCGCCATCGCCTTACTTCCCTGGATGAGGAGAATACAGGCCGCAACTTCTGCCACGAACAAGACAAATCCTGTTGTGGAGTTGAGTTGAAGGAAACTGATTAAACACGAAAGGATGAAAATAATATCAATGAAGATCGCAAAGCTTCCTGAGCTTACAACTTCTCTGACAGCATCAGTATCATTCATCAGACGCGCAAGAACTTCACCCAATGGATACTCGTCATGTTTTCCAGACTTTCTTTTGAAAGGGGCCTTGAGCCACAATCCAAAACTGCGCTTCCTGATATCAACAAGCAGAAGCTGAATGTATCTGTGTGTACTCAGAGTAAAGAACAGACGGTTAAGATATTCACCAGAGAGAAGGACAACCAGGAGCATGAGCTGGTGCCTGAACTCCTGTTCTTTATTTAAAGCTTCGTAAAATGAAGCGATCAGACGCGGGGTCAGATAACCCGTAAGCGCCGAGATAAGAATGTTTCCAAAAATAAAGACAATGAGAAACGTTTCTGACTTAAGCCAGAGGTACGTCCACCAATTGCTCTTTAAAGAACCTTGAGACATTTTCTTCCTTCAAAATATTTTCAGCAGCACCTTTGGCCTTGATACCTTCCGCAATATCCAGATAAATAACTTCATCTGAAAGTCGTACTGTGGTCAGGCGGTGACTTGAAATCACAAATGTTAAATCTTTGAGGTCAGCACTATTTTTCATGCTCGTAATAATTTTCTTCTCGAGAATGATATCAACCGAGGAGAATGGATCATCCCAGATAATCACTTTCGCGCCAGACATCAATGAACGCACAAGGGCCACGCGCTTCATCTGACCACCTGAAAGACGTTTCCCATTTTCTCCTACTTCGAGGTTCAATACGTCATCAATGTTGTCTGCCAGGTTATCCAGCTGGAACATCTTAATGAGATCACGTGCCTTAGCGAGAGAAGCTTCATCCGGAGTTCTCCCGAGGAAAATGTTTTGAGCAATTGTATCGTTGAATAGATAAGGCTCTTGCTGAACCATGGAAACTTTAGTGCCTTTTAGAATGAGTCCGGTCGCTAGTTTAGAAAGGATGTAACTCTTCCCGCTTCCTGTCTCACCAATGAGCACAGTCCACTTCCCTTTTTCAAGATGAAGATCAATCGGTTTGTCCCAGAAGAGAACATTCATTCCAAGTGAATGAGAATCACTGCTCAGGATTGCAGTTTCGAGTTCTTTTTCGGCCTGAGAAGGAACCACTAAAACACCATGAAGTTCCTTCACTCTCTTCCACGCAGCAAATCCTTGTGACACGACAACTGCCACCCACGAGAGGAATTGAATAGGTTCAAGGAAGAGATAAAGGAATCCAGAGAAGAAAACGAGATCAGATGTATTGCCACCGTTGATACGGATAAGAATTGCGGCCCAGATAAGCGACAATCCCATCGCCAGTCTTACGTAGGGATTTGAGAAAGCAAAACCGATCGATGATTTAAAAAAGAGTCTCATCTCTTCAGTTGAGAGTTTGACGAATCCCTTGATGAAGTTTTCTTCACGATGGAAATTCTTGATCGTCTGTTTCGCTTCGTAAGACTCGATGATGTATTGTTGAACTTCACCCTTCTTGTCTGCAACCTGCTTGAAAATCTTCTGGTTGATGAAAGTCACCACCGTGTATATCCCGACACTCGCAAAAAGTGGAATGAACGCTGGCCACAAGTAAGCATCAGTTTTGTTCACTTTGGGAATTAACACCCATGCAGCAATAAAGATGTTAAACACCTGAAGCATCCCGAACCCAATGAAGGCACGAAGATTGTTGATGTCATCAAAAAGGATCTGGAAAATCTGACCCTGATTTTTTGATTCATATCTTGTCGAAGGAACGTTCTCAAGAAGCTCGAGTAATTCCATGCGAAGAAGTTTTTGTTGAACGCGAGCAGGATAAAAGAAAAGAAGTCGCGAAGAAGTTCTGAAGATAAAAATACCAACTGCAAGAACCAGGAACATCCAAACGGACGCATCCTGAAGCTGCCCGACCTTCATAAGCTCAGTAAGCTCTCGAACTCTTTCAGGGATCTGACTCTGGAAAACTTGCAGCACATAAAGGCACAAGAAAGCACCGAGATAAAACCACTTAAACTCAAAGGAATGATGCAGAATCCACGGGCCGAAGCGGCGCTGTAATCGAGATTTCATAAGAGGCATAATCTAACGCATTTTCCGCTTAAAGTCAGTGACAGACCGAAGAAATGTTTTTAACATTATCAACTCAGTGCGGGATTAGCTCAGTGGTTAGAGTCCTTGGTCGACATCCAAGTTGTCACAAGTTCGAGTCTTGTATCCCGCACCACTTCTTAATATTCCCACTATTTAAAAGTACTTTTCAGCATAAACAGAATTGTTATGGCCCCCAGCAGGTAACAGTAAGTCACGTTTCCAGCGAGTTCCAGCGGAGAAACCTTAGAAAGCTGACTCGCGAGCAGAATCTGCGCTCCATAAGGTATAATTCCTTGAATCACACATGAGAAAGTATCAAGGATACTGGCACTCCGTTTAGGCGTAATATTTTCTTTCTGGGAAACCTCACGAAAGAAGTCACCACAAATGAGAATCGCAACCGTATTATTGGCGACAGCCAAATTGGCCAAACTGACAGATGAAGCCAGACTAAGTTCAGTGAAGAACCGATGAAACTTCCCTCCTCGGCTGAGAACGTGAGTTATCTTCTCAAAGAAACGTTGAATGAACTTAATTCCCCCCTGATCCTTCATCATTTTACCAAGTCCTCCCATCATAAGGGACAGGAGAAAAATTTCCTGCATCTCTTTAAATCCATCAAAGATATTCTTCCCTAATGCCTGAATACCAAACTGAGGAATAACGGTGAATCCGACGATGGCAGCTGTAACAATTCCAATGAACAAGACAAGGAAAACATTCATTCCGGTAAGAGCGAGAACAAGAATCAAACCATAGGGAATGATTTTTATGAATTCAATTTCCCTATGTTCAATAACCATCACATCTACTTTTACAAAACTCAGCCAGACAATAGATAAAATCGCTGCAGGGAAAGCAAATTTAAAGTTCTCTTTAAATTTATCAATCATTCGTGCACCCTGAGTTTTAGTCGCAGCAATCGTTGTATCAGAAATGACTGAAAGGTTATCACCAAACATCGCCCCACCGATAAGCGCTCCAAAAAGAATGGGCGTAGGCAAACCCGTTTTTTCAGCGATACCAGCAGCAATGGGTCCGATCGCAGAAATGGTCCCCATACTTGTACCCATCGCAAGTGACAAAAGAGCCGCTAAGATAAAAATCCCCGGTAACAAAAATGAAGGCGGAAAAATATTTATCCCTAATTGAACGGCAGCATCGACTGCTCCCGTATTTTTGGTCAGGACACTAAATGCGCCGGCCAGAAGATAAATCAAACACATCGTCAGAACGTTTGAATCTCCCATGCCTTGAATAAATCCTTCAAAGCGCTCATCAATGGTTCCTTTCGCAAGTAAAAGAGCGAGAACAACGGCAGGGATTGCGGCCACTGGTGCTGGCAACTGATAGAATGCAAACTCTACTCCCTGGAAGTGGTAATAGATACCTACTCCAAGGAACAGAGAAACGAAAACGAGCAAAGGCAGAAACGCCTTCAGTTGAGCGACACTATTTTTCATCGAAAAATCCTTCAGCGACTTATTAATTTAAAATGGATGATAGTTAACGAGAATTAACAACAGCAACAGGGAACGTTAACAAAGTAGAAGTAACAAGATGTAGAGAGGTGAAATGAATTCATCATAAAATGATCCTTGAACAATACTTAACAGGCTTTGCTTTCGAAATCAAGGGTTCCTATGATCTTACTTCTTTTCGAGGATATACACTCTTTGAACAATGTTCTCCAGAGAAGCGAGCCTTGGACCATCATCCGGTCGCTTATCCTCTTTCCTCTCAATCATGAAGCTATCAGCATAAAGATCATGAATTTCTTTCTCGGTGACACTGAATGGTGGTCCTTGCATTTTTGACTGATCATATTCGTAAGCGATTAAAAGATACTTACCGCCTGACTTCAAAACCTCCTTAAGAAGTTTGGAATAGTCCTTTCTCATCTGTTCCGGAAGTGCCACGAGTGATGCCCGGTCGTAGATGAAATCATATTTTTCAGCAACATTCAGTTTAAAAAAATCACCACAACTAATCGTTAGATTTTGAGTTTTGTAATCAATGAAGTTCTCATTAATTGTTTTCTTAAAATCTGAAAAATGATTTTCGACAAAAAACTCTTTCACGGGGTTTTCGTAAAGTTCAACACCATGAACTTGGAGTTTCTGGTCTTTGAGCCAGACCAAGTCTTTCGTCTTTCCACATAAAGGAACCAGAACTTTGTCGGTTTCCTTCGCCATGAAAAGTGGGAAGTATTCCACTAACTTTTCGTGATAATGACTTTTGTGAAAATTTGTCCGCCCTTCATTCCAGGCATTAATCCAAAATTGTGCATCCATGGTGAAATCTTACAAGGAATTGTTTCATTTGATAATTCCGAGTTGTGGCATAAAATTGATTCAAAAGAAGTATCAATAAGGGAAGCATAGAAGCTCCCCTTATTTAACTGGCGAATAGATAGTTGTCTCTTTCTGGAGTTGATTTTGGTTTTAAAGCTTCGAAATCATCTTTCGCTGTAGCGGGATCACAAATATGAGTCACCTCCGCCACCTTGTCTGCGGGAAATCCTCCAAGCTTTGCATGTTCCCTGACCACTGCTTCACTTTCCGCAAGATATTCACAGTAGACTTTGTCATTAGTCACATATGATTTTACCCATAGAATTTTTGGTCCAAGCGCATTTAAAACTTCATTGGATTTTCCGGCCATTTTTGAGAAGTCTTCATCAGAACCTCTACCTACACCGGATATGTTTCTTTCAATAATGTATCTGTTAAGCATAAATCCTCCCTTGAGATGGATGATACTTATACTCTGTGCTTGTAGGGAGATTTGGTCAATTGAAGGGTGGATTAAGACTCAAATGACCGAATGGCTTCCATCGAATCATGAGAGATTTGTGACACTTTATTCAGTCGGTACTGATTGTTTTTGTAAGTAAGGAAAGCACTTATCTCATCAAATTCGAGCTTCCCTTCTTCAAATTCACGGAACTCTTTCTCTTTTTTTGTCATGGATTTAAACGTGAACTTAGTCACTTCGTTATTTTGAATAACAAGCCACTTATAAATTGAGGATAAATCAGAACCTTCAGGTTGATCCAGCCTCTTGATTTCTACCAGGTCGATTTCATGTGAAGAGAACATGTATAGGAATTTAAATTGTGGATTATTGGCGCTCATCCTATTAACTTATAACTTGTATGGAAATTCGCCAATTAACTTCAATCGATTCTGCCTTTTTTCCTGAAGGCACAGAGCTCCTTAACCGGACTCAAGGCAGGGATTTGTTTCCTGCCGATTACCTTTTAAAACGGACAGCTGAACCGGATGCTTTTGTAGTAGGTGCATTTGAAGATTCCCAGCTTATCGCATTAGGTGTTGCTCAGATCATCTCGACTTTCGAATTCTACCTTCCATTTGATGCCAATATCGCAGATGAACTGAAAAATAAAAAAGTCGGATCCTTCTCTACTCTTTGTGTCCATGAAGACTATCAGGGAAAAGGCATCGGCCAGAAACTATCTAAGATGCGGATGGATTGGGTGAAAAAACAAAACTGCGAAGTGGTTGTAGGAGTTTCCTGGGTAAGTGGTCAGGCGAATACATCGGATAGAGTATTTGAAAAGATGGGATTCAAAGAGATTTCAAAAGTTGAAAATTTCTTTGTCGACGGTAGCTTCAAAAATCCATTCATTTGTCCAACATGTGGTGAGCCGCCATGCAAGTGTGCTGCGATTTTTTATCGGCTAGAACTCTCTAAATAAAGCTACTCCAAAAGTCTGGTGATCATAAAGCGGAATAAAACTTGTCGAGCCTTCTGACTTTTCTTTTTCTTTTTCTTTCTCTTCCTTTTTCTTCTTTCTTTCGTATTTTGCAATTCCCCAACCATAGACCCAGCCAATAGTCGCTCCTGCTGTTACATCATGAAGCCAGTGTCGATTATCATTAATTCTCGAGTATCCAATAAAGGTAGATCCAAGGAGTGCAGGAGCACCCCACCCCCATCCATGCTCTCCGGCAATATAACCACTAAATGCAAATGCTGTTGTCGTGTGTCCGGAAGGAAATGAGTTTTTTATGTTGTGATCGTAGGGTCTCGGTTCTCTCGCCGTGTACTTGAGGATCGTTGTGACAGTAGAAGCATAGGCCGTGGCCTTGAACATTCCAATCGCACGATCATAACCATGAGGATCTTTATAGTATCCAGCAATGCCCATGCCTGCAGTGTAAAGCACATTAGGAATGAGCTGGCCCAACCAATCACCGTATCGTGAGGTATCACCGAGAGTTTTATTTCTTGCTTGTTTGACCTGAAAGGGATCACTAACAGCATCTTCAAAAATAAGAATTCCAACAGTGAGAAGAGTACCAGCGTAGAGAGCGTGCCGAGCATCTGTGGTATAGGGAACTGAGGCTTCTTCACCGAGTTCTTTAAGCCCCCAGGAAAAAGACGATCTACTAAAAAGTAAAACTGAGATCAGGATAATAATTTTCATTTTGGAAAATTATAATCCCAATCCCAATTTTCATCATTAATCGAAATTAATCTACGAGATAGTCATAATCGTGGTCGTAATCATGATCATGGTCATAATCGTGGTCATGATCTTCATTATCTCTACGATCATGGCCCCTTAAAACAAGGTGAGTAATTACCACAACTATAATCACAGCTACGATAACACCCCATCTAGAATGTCCGCCGGCACCTTCACCATTGAAGTGAACACCAGTGTTCTGAGCTTTAGACATGAATTCAATTGTTTTTGCTTTGATTTGTTCATCTGAAAGATTTTGTTCAGACATGGCAGCAACCAAACGCTTGTATTCTGCCTGTGCTTCTTTAGAAAGAAGGGACTTTTCCATATGCGCCTGAATTTCTTCAAGCGATATTCCTGCTTCCTGAAGAGCGAGAAGAGCTTTTACAAGTTCGCTTTCTGCTTGTTTTTTGAATGCTTCATCTTTCTGATCCCACTCAACAGTTATCGCATACTGAAACTTCTGGAAAACTTCCTGTACTGATGATGCTGCTTGAGCAGAAGTCATTTTGTATTTGGCAGTTGTTACAGCTTGAACATTTGTAGGAATTACAGCTGACATAAAAATTGAAAGTGAAAGCATGAGACCGAGATGGAACTTGAGAATTTTCATAACTACCCTTTTTGTTTTTGTTAAAAAACCAGGGTAGTGAATACGTTACGATGAAAATTTATACATCATAAGAATACATTAACTTTTACTGTTTTGAGCTGCCACTGCTGTTGGAATTTCCGGCGGGAGACTGATCTTTATCAGACACACTGTTCCTATCCGCATTGTTAATAGGCGATGGATCGCACTTCGACATCTCTGCGCTGATTTTATAAATATCACCGTAAGTTTTATCATCCAGCTCAAGACATCTCCCTGCTCCACCCGTAAATAGCTCAGTGAGACTCTTACTGATTTCAAATGTAGTGTGGATAAGCTCGGTTGCATTTTGACAGAACTCATTCCCAATCAATCTGTATTTGTTATCTTTATCCACTTCAAAGCATCTGCCTGAGCTTGTGATCATGTATTCGAACGATTCTGCGACGAGACCATTAATTCCCACGCATTGCTGACATGCTGGTGTGAGTTGCCTTTGCGCAACAAACGGTCCTTCTTTATCTATACACAGCTCGTGACATTTAGAGCCTTTATAAAGTCGCCTTCCAATTTCCGGATAGAGGAATGACTCATCATGATCCCGAAGATCAGTGCGGGCCTTGAAACAATCGAGACACGTTTTTCTTTTAAGACCTGATTCTGAGCCAAACATTTTTTTCTTTGGTTCACATGCTGAATAGCACTGGTCTTCACGATTAAGAATGATTCGAAAAGATTTTCCCGTCATTCTTGTAACTCCAGGCTCGGAAATCATGTCCTGATAGTAGATACTGACCATGTTTTCTTTATCAGGTTCCTGTTCACGGATACACATATCACGAGGAATATCTTTTCCACTTACCTGACAGATGGCACTGGCACAAATGTCATTTCCATTTTTTTCTTTCTGCCAGTCCGAGACTAAAGATGCACGGGTAGCCGCTGGATCGCATATATTTTTTGCGAGATCGGCCATGGCAGGGAATGAAAGAAGAAATGTTATGAGAATGAGATAGAGATTCTTCATGCCTTGATTTTAGCATGGAGAAAGACATGTTTTGTTTAGGGAAAGAGATTCCGCACTAAAACTCTCGGCTAAATGTCATTTCATACCCTTATTGGTGAAAATTGCTTATTTGGTTATACTAAACTCCATGAAATCCTGGCTCTTCATCATTCTGACAATGCTATTCGCCTGGGGCTGTGCCACCAAGGTTGTGGATGAACATCCCTCAGGTCTCAATATTGTAGAGATCAAGCCAAACAAGTGGACTGCGATCATGAAGCAGAACATGCTCCAGCTCGCACAAGTCTATGACTTGAGCCCATTTTTGTTCACAAAAAAAATTCACATTGAATCGATGGTCATCCCCCACTCTCATCCTGTTCTGACTTTGAATACCCGAAGTGCAGAAAAGCCGAAGAAGATTCTTTCAGTTTGGATGCATGAAGAACTTCATTGGTGGATGGAAAAAAATGCAAAAACAACTTCTCTGGCCATCAAGGAATTGAAAAAAATTTATCCCCAGGCACCTAAAGGCATGGGAAAGAATGATGACTCAACTCTGCTGCATCTCATGGTCTGCTATCTTGAAATGAAAGCACTCGCCCTTTATATTGGTGATAAAGAATCACGAGTGATCATTGAAGAAATCATGAAGAAAGATAAGCTCTATCCGTGGGTTTACTATCAGGTGTTGTATAAGGATTTTGCGATCAAGAAAGTTCTGAAAAAATATAAGCTGACGCCACCACCATTAAAAGTCTAGAAGCCTACGAAAAAGCCATTATTCTCAGATGAAAGAAGACTGAGGAATTTGTACTGTTCACTCGTCTTATCTTTAAGAAAATTAGACCCCACTCCAATCGTATTGATCTGAACTTTACTCGGATTATTCTCGCGAACGAGACGAAGGATTTCATAGATATCATCTTTCTTATTAGAGTTATGATAGGTCGGAGCTCCATCAGTCAGAAGAACGATATCAGAGACATTTTCATAATTTTTTAGAACGAACATCAAGGTATCTCTTGTTGGAGTACCACCCTGAGGTCTTAAAGAATAAATGAAGTCAAATGCGTCCATTCTATTCACACCCTGAAACTCTTTTTGCACTCCCCACATACTTCTGAAGGGTGCACGCTCTCCGAGTGGGAACTGCACGATTTCAACTTTAAAGGCACCTGGTAATGATGTAAGAAGCATTTTGATCCCGGCCTTCACCTGACTCATCCTATCCTCTTCGATCATGGATAACGAAGTATCAATAATGAAGACGATACTCTTACCTTTGAATTTAAATCCGATGTCGGCATCAAGACCGCCAGAAACCGGTTGATCAACCTGGACCGGAACTGCAGACTCTACTTTTGTTGTGGCCGCAATTTGTTTTTTTGCTTCTTCCAGTTCTTTTTTCAGCTCTTCAATTTTCTCTCTGGAAGATGCGATGTCTTTTTTAAGCGATTCTTTAACGATATCTTCTTTTACATCGATGGGTTTATTTTTAGGAATCGCCACGTAAAGAATAATCACAGCACCCAGGGCCCCGGAAATGAGATCCAAAAATGAGAGTGAGAATAGTTCTATCTGACGGCGTTTACGCATTTACTGAACTTCAATTTTGTTAATCAGGTTATCAATAACAAATTCTTTCAGGTCCGAATGAAAACGATCTGTCTCTTCCTGAAGCTGGTGAACAAACCACATAAGAAAAACTGAAAGCACAAGCGCAACAAGAGTTGTATCAAAGGCCACACCCAGAAGAGATGTAATTTTATCCATGTCACCAGAATTTGCGTAGACGAGTGATTGAGAAATACCAATCACGGTTCCGATGAATCCAAGTGAAGGAATAACCCATGACAAATAACGGATCACAGATTGATCCCCTTCCGCTTTTTCCTGAGACACTTCAATCTGAATGCTCACGATATCGATGAGCTCAGAAAGAGATCCTGATGTACGAAATTTCGTACATGCCTTCTTCAACAGATCACTTAGAATGTATTTTTCTTTTTTATCGAATTCGATCAGTTTGAATTTTAAGTTGTTAATGTCTGCGGGCATGAAGACAACTTTCTCACTTGTTGGAATGAGATTCATCTTGAAGGCCTTTCTTTCACGTGCAATGACCTGCAATTTTTCTTTCACCTCAAACCAGGCCCACACAAAGGCGAAGTAAGTCAGTGCCTGGATATATCCCCCATTTATGACATCCCCTCCCAGAAGAACGAGAATGCGATACAATGTAGGTGAATTTTCTTTATTCGTGATGGCCAGCATGATCATGCAAATAGCCGTAAATAAAAGTGCAATCCCTGCTGAAATCGTTAAATTCCTAAGGTTTTTCATCTGGTAAAATCCATGTTATTAAGCTTATGTTTGGTATCGGTAAATGGTTAAAAAAGCTAAGGAAGTTCTATGAAGAAAGTGGAAATCCATCCGGATGCAGTTGAAGGAGTAACAAAGTTCACTATCAACGACCCACAGCTTGGGTTCGGAAAATATGTCGCTCCGATTATGGTTCAGGCGATTTATGACCACGGTGAGTGGCAACGCTTTGATTTATTACCATATGGACCTCTTCAACTCGATCCATGTTCAAAAGTACTCCATTATGGTCAGGAAATATTTGAAGGCATGAAAGTCTTCCGCCATCCTGATGATCGTATTCACATGTTCCGTCCTGAGATGAACGCTCGTCGTTTCAATCAGTCGGCAAGAAGAATGGCGATGCCGGAAATCCCGGAAGATCAATTTCTTCATGCATGTGAAGTGATCTGTGCCTATTCAAAACACCTTGTTCCTAAGCGTCTCGGGGAATCCCTTTACCTTCGTCCGTTCATGATCGCGACTGAAGTTGGAATGGGAATCAAACCTTCGAAGCAGTTCCTATTCATTATCGTTGCCTCACCTTCTGGTTCATACTTCTCAGGTGATTCAGTGAAAGTATATATTGAGCGTGAAGAGATTCGCTCAGCTCCAGGTGGTATCGGTTTCGCGAAAACTGGTGGTAACTACGCTGCAAGCTTGAACTCATACGCGAAGACAATCAAGCTTGGTTGCGATCAGACGATGTGGCTTGATTCAGTTGAACATAAATACATCGAAGAAATGTCTGGTATGAACTTCTTCGCCGTTATTGATAACAAACTTGTTACTCCTTCACTCTCTGACACTATCCTTGATGGTGTGACTCGTAAGTCGATCATCGACATTGCGAGAGGTGAAAAATTCACTGTTGAAGAAAGAAGAATTTCTATTGATGAGATTCTAGGTGCAATCGCTGAAGGCCGTTGTACGGAAGCATTTGTTTGCGGAACAGCTGCAGTAATTGCTCCGATTGCTTCATTCATGGATAAAGATCAATCAGTGCATAAAGTGAAAGAACCTCAGGGCAAAGTAAGCATGCAGCTTCGTGAGAAATTAATCGCGATTCAGGCAGGAAGATCAGATGCACCTGAAGGCTGGTTGTATCCAATTAAAGATTTAAATTTCTAAATGAAAAGGGCCCATAAGGGCCCTTTTTTTTCACTAAACTACTTCTAGATTTACTTCAATATTTCCGCGAGTCGCGTTCGAGTAAGGACATACCTGGTGAGCAGCTTCTACAATCTGCTCTGCTGTCTGCTTATCAAGACCAGGAATGCTGATTTTAAGAGAAGCATTAATCCCAAAACCATTCGGAATCGGGCCAATCCCTACTTTCGCAGTGATTGATGTATCTGCAGGAAGAGTGATCTTCTGTTGACCAGCAACAAACTTCATCGCTCCGATGAAACAAGCTGAGTATCCAGCAGCAAACAACTGCTCAGGATTTACTCCATTCCCATTACCACCCATTTCTTTTGGTGGCTGAAGACCTAAATAGAGTCTTCCATCCGGAGTTCTTGCCGACCCATCACGTCCACCAGTAGAAGTTGCTTCTGCTTCATAAAGTACTTTATCCAATTTATTCATCCTATTTTCCTTGTTAGTGAGAGATCTTTTCTCTCAAGTCGTTAAGATTATTTTTCAGTGAAATGAGTTCAGCTTTTCCAAGACAAGAGCAATCGAGAACCTGCGCCGGTACTTTAAGCGCCTTCTCTTTCAGTTTTTTTCCTGCCGCCGTAAGAGTGACAAAAACTTTTCTCTCATCCTCTTTGCTTCTGACTCTCGTAATAAATCCCTCCTTCTCCATTCTTTTAAGAAGTGGAGACATGGTTCCAGAATCAAGATGCAAAAGATTTGCTAATTCCATGACCGGAAGTTCTTTCTTTTCCCAAAGGCAAAGCATAACGAGGTATTGAGGGTAAGTCAGATTGAGATCTGCGAGGAGTTTTCTGTAAAGTTGCTCCATCGCAAGGCTTGTTGAGTAGAGAGCAAAGCAAAGTTGATTGTCGAGTTTCAGCATTTCGTCTTTCATAAGACAAATATAAGCCAAAAACTATGTTGTGTGCAATATAATTTTACACAACCAACAACCAACTGATTTCTTTGAGAATATGGCCATTTATCTGCAGGTAAAGATGATGTTCACCCTTATAAAACTTCATTGTCGTAATAGGTTTTAGAGAGTGTTTTTTAGTAATTGTAAGTTCCTCACCGCCCTCAAGATCGATCGTTTTAAGCTTAAAGACCTTCTTCCCCTTCTTGCCATTGGCCTTCATGAAGTCGATCGCATAATCAACAATCACTTTCTGGGAAGATTTCGAAGTGGATTTGATATGGAAAGTGAATTCCAGAGAATCATTTAGTTTGAATTTCTTTTTATTGAGAGAAAGTTCTGAAATTTTAACATCAGCTTTCCCATCGACTCCCATGAGCTTCAGAGCGCCCGGATGACCTTTTTTGATTAGGGTTCTGAGAGCATGACGTGTGATCCAGTTAAGTTTAACAAGGTCGGCCTCACTAGCACCTTTTTGCCACAACCGTAGAATTTCAATCACAACCTGAGGATGATTCTTTGAAATATCATTAAGGTGATTGGCGACACTTTTACGTACATAGAGCTCATCATCTAATTTTAATTTATCGAGGAGTAATAAAGTGTGTGTAGGATCCATCACAAAAAGAGGAATCTTCTGTCCCCATGGAAGAAGAGGACGTGACCCTTCGGAAACCCAGCGTCTGATATGAACATTTTTATCAGTCGCCCATTTTTCAAATTGCTTCAGGACTTTTTTATGATCTTTCAGGAGAAAAGGTCTCACCGCAAACTCGGCCGTGAACTTCTGAGTGAGCACATACATGGCCTTGAGTGATTCATCAAAATGATCCAGACCAAATTGGGAAATGTATTCTGAAAAAGGCCAGAGTGAAAATCCTGAAAGACTACTCTTCTCCATCGCCGTCACAATAATCTTCAGAGACTTTAAGTATTCAGGTGGAAGATTCGCATGGAGATGTTTCGTGATGAGCTTCACACGATCTTTCAATTCAAGTGGCTTAAGTTCAGACGTGAGTTTCAGGAATTTCTTCGTATTGAATTTTGGATCTGCTTTGACGATTGCTGCTGCTATTTCTTTTGCAACGGCCTCATTGATCATGTTCTTGAATGCGTTTTCGTTTTCCATAATTAACCTAAAATAAGAAGGGGTCCCGAAGGACCCCTTTATCATTATTCAAATCAAACAATTACACAAATTAGAAGCCAAGTAACTTCATCAAGACAGGAATTTCAAAGCATATGATGGCCACTGCCGTCGGGAAAAGCGCACCCTTCAAAAGACCAAGTGGTGAAATACCATCTGCACCAAAAGAATCTTTAAGAATTCCATAACCAGCAGGATTTGGAGCATTTGCAATAACGGTCAAACCACCACCTGTAACTGCGCCGGCCACAAGGAAGTATTTCGCTGATTCTGTAAGTTCAACTAGAGATCCAAGATAAGTAAGTGCAGCGTTATCTGTGATACCTGTTAAAGCAGTTGCACCAAAATAAAGAACCTGGTCTGAAAGACTAGAAATAAGTGGCTGAAGCCACCACTTCTGTTCGCTACCAAGAACAATTAATCCAGCAAGGAAGAATCCAACCATGAGCGATGATTTCACCTGAACTTCATCCTGGAATTCTTTTGTTACAGTTGTGAAACCAAGGAAGAAAAGGAAGAGTCCCATGAAAACAACCATGTGGTGTGCAGTCAGAACAACGAGAGCTAGGAAGATAACGTGAATAGCAGTGACCCAAGCTGGTGGGAGCATTTTCTCATTATTATCAGGTCTAAGTTGGAAATCACCAGTAAGCTCATTCTTGAAATAGAACGCGATTGAGATAGCACTGATGATGCACGCAAGAGCGGCCTTCCAGCCAAACATAGTTGCCATTTCAGTCATGCCCCAACCCCATTTACCGGCCACCATGAGAACTGGTGGAGCAGCAAAGTGAGTAAGAGTACCACCGATCGAAACGTTTACGAAAAGTAGACCAATCGTTGCGTATTTAAATTTAGTACTCATTTCTTTCGAATAAAAATTCTTAAGAAGAATGATGGCAGTAACAGTCATCGCAGCAGGTTCAGTGATGAATGAACCAAGAAGAGGTCCAACAACAAGTGCTGTGAAATAAAAGGCCATCTTTCTATTTAGAGGAACAAGTTTTGAGAGGAAAACGATGATCTTCTCTGCAAGTTTGATCACTGGTCTTGTACCTGCCATCGCCATAATAACGAAAACAAATCCAGGCTCAGTGAAGTTCAGTGATTCAAGATAAGTCACAGGACCATTGAATCCTTCAACACCGATAACGATGCAAAGAAAAACTGCGGCCCACATACCGAATACAGCTTCGACTTCTGCCATAAAATGGAAGAAGTTTTCGCCCATCGATCCTTCCGGATACTTATGTGCAATGTGAGCAAATTTACTTACTAAGAAAGTGTGCAAAATAGCTATGGCAAAAATAATTGTTGCCGACAGCTGAATAACCGTAGGATTCATGAATTCCCCTTTTAAATACCTATTGAGGATATTTTAAAGGGGAATGTTAAAATTTTGTCAGAAAAATTAGGTTAGCCGTTTTTGCCAATTGAATTCACAGGACAGGCGTCCATCTGTTCAATACAAAGAGCGATTTCCTCAGGTGTTGTGGGTTGCTTTTTAACATAAGCATTACCTGAATCATCTTCTGCGTAGAATTCCGGTGCACCCGAGTAACAGACGTTACAGGCAATACAGCCTTCGCCTCCGTCATCATCAGGATCAGTACAGTAAAAAGCACCAGGGACATTTTTTGGATGTTTATTTTTTAGATTGGCCATGGCCCATTTTAGTGCCCATCCTCTCGAGAATCAAGCCTTTGTCTCGCGTCATTTTTGACATTCACCTTCTCCATTCGTACTTTCTATTAGACTAAAATTAGAGGTATTCACCATGGACCAAAAAATTCTCGAAAACGCTACGCTCTGGGGAAATAACACTTACTTCAGTGAAGCAGACAGAAAAGAAATCAGCACACTCCTCCAAGATATATCAAAAAATGAGCTCGAACTGACTGAGCGTTTTTATCGTGACCTGGAATTCGGTACGGGCGGCCTGCGTGCCCCTATGGGTATGGGTCAGAACCGGATGAACCGTTACAACGTAAGACGTGCGACTCAGGCCCTGGCGAACAATGTCCTCAAACATTTTGCCGGTCAGGATAACTCAGCAGTTGTTTCATACGACTCACGTAATTTCTCGAAAGAGTTCGCCCTTGAGGTTGCCGGCGTTTTTGCGGCCAATGGAATTAAGGCCTACGTTTATCGCGCACTGACTCCAACTCCGATGCTTTCTTTCGGTGTTCGTTATTATAAAGCGAAAGCTGGGGTGATGATCACCGCAAGCCACAATCCACCTATCTATAATGGCTTCAAGGCTTTTTGGAATGATGGTGCTCAAGTTGTTCCACCGGTGGATAAAGAAATCATCGTTGAATACAACAAACTCACTGACTGGAATCAGATTAAGTACATGCCGTTTGAGGAAGCAGTATCAAAAGGTCTCGCTGCGTGGACTGATGAGAAAGTTGAGAATGCATTTTATGAAGTGATCGAGAAAAAAGTTATGCAGGATCTCGACCTTGTGAAAAAGCACGGTAAAGAATTGGGAATTGTTTACACTGCCCTTCATGGTTCAGCAGAAGTGCCTTGCCAGGAAACAGCTAAGCGCCTTGGCTTCACTGACTTTTATTCAATTCCTGAACAGGCAAAACCTGATGGAAACTTCCCAACTGTAAAATCACCTAATCCTGAAGATCCAAAAGCTCTCGCGATGGCGATTGATTACATGATGAAAAATAATAAAGACATCGTATTTGGTACAGATCCGGATGGGGATCGTCTTGGTGTTGTAGTAAACGATCACGGAAAACCAGCAATCCTTAACGGTAACCAGATTGCGGCACTCATGCTCTACTACGTTTTCTCAGTGAAGACCGAAAAGAAAACGCTTCCAGAAAAAGCTCTCGTTGTTAAATCTATCGTGACTTCCCCAATTCAGAACGCGATTGTTGAACACTTCGGCGGAACCGTGATGGATACACTCACTGGCTTCAAATGGATGGCAGGTCTTATCCGTGAGCTTGAAGAAAAGAAATCTCCTTATAATTTTGTTTTCGCATCAGAAGAATCATTCGGCTACATGCCTCACAATGAATCACGTGACAAAGACGGTGTGAGTTCAATGGCAATCATGTCTGAGCTTGCTCTTTACTATAAACGTAAAAACATGTCTGTCGTGGATGCGCTTGATGAGATCTACACGAAATTCGGTTTCTTCTTCGAATCTCTTGTTTCACTTGATTATGAAGGGATCGCAGGAGCTCAGAAGATTTCGCGTATCATGGAATACTTCCGTCACTACCCTGAAACAAACTTTGCCGGAGAAGAAATCGTAGCTAAAGAAGATTACGAGGCATCACTCTCAACTGATATCCGACTCAAAAACAATAAGGCCATTGCCCTTCCAAAGAGTAATGTTCTGAGCTTCACATTCGACTCTGGTAATAAACTGTTCCTTCGTCCGTCAGGTACTGAACCAAAGATCAAGTTCTATACTATGGTTCGTGAGACGACTGGCTCACTTGAAGAAAAGAAGTTGAATGCTTTGAGAAAAGTGAAGATCATAGAAGATAAGATTAAAGAACTTTGCGAGAAGGCGTAGATGGATAAGGCGATTGTACTTTTAAGCGGTGGCATGGACTCATTAGTCTGTGCAGGTGAAGCTGTTCAGAAAAATCAGCACGTCTCATTTCTTCATATGAGTTACGGCCAAAAGACTTCTGCGCGCGAAAGAAAATCATTTGATGATATTGCTGATTACTACGGTGTTAAATCCGCTGATCGAAAAATTATCGACATGACTTTTCTAAGCCAGATTGGTGGAAGCTCACTCACCGACCAGGCCATTGATGTAAAAAACTATAAGGGCGATTCGAATATCATCCCTGATTCATATGTTCCTTTCAGAAACTCCATCATTCTTTCTCTCGCCGTTTCATGGGCGGAAGTTGTTGGTGCCACGAAGCTCTACTTCGGCGCTAACCACGAAGACTCTCCAGGGTACCCAGACTGCAGGCCTTCTTATTACGAAGCATTTAACAAAGTAATTAAGGAAGGTACTAAGGCCGGTAATATTGAGATTCTCACTCCCGTAATCTCCATGAAGAAAAAAGAAATTGTTGAGCGTGGTTTAGAACTTAAGGTTCCGTTCGCACTCAGCTGGTCTTGTTACAAGAGTACAGATAAGGCATGCGGCATTTGTGATTCTTGTGCGCTACGTTTACGCGGATTCAAAGAAGCAGGCATTCCTGATCCCATTGACTATAAATAGACCCTCTTTAAACTAACACTATTCCAATATTCACAAGGAGTATGTGTATGAAAAAGATTCTATTAATGTCACTCTGTCTTGTTTCTCTTTCAGCTTTTTCTGATGATGATATGAAAGACGATGGAAAACCTTTCGCAGAAAAGAAAGCGATGATGCTTACAAAAATCGACGAAAGAATCGCTAAGATGAATGAACACAAATCATGTGTTCAGGCCGCTGCTGACAAAGAAGCGATGAAAGCTTGTCACCAGAAGATGAAAGAGCACCGTAAAGAAATGAAAGAAGATTGGAAAGCGAAGAAAGAAGAATGGAAAGCGAATAAAAAGAAGAAATAAGTAAAGGGCCCGTTAGGGCCCTTTTTTTTAATTATCTACGTAGAATTGATACGACTGAATAAGAATGTAATTTGAACCGTACTTATTGAACGGAACACTTCTTGTCACCGCTCTCGCACAATCCATAAATGCCTTATCCAGCTGAACATCCTGAGATCCGAAATTATAGAATTCAGTCCGACGTGAATTGTTCACTCCCACCACAAGACATGTGTTGAACTCTTCGTGACCAGTACGGTTCTTAAAGTCTTCATAACACAACTGCATGCTTCGAGTAGTATTAGTCATCGCCTGAATCAGCTTCGGACTACTGGGTGCACGTTTGTATTTGTTTCGGGGGTTTTTGAGATACTTCAGGGCCTGATTTGAGCAAACTTTCTCTTTCACGAATTCTGGTTTGTTACTCGCACAGGAACTGATGAGTATCAGAAGCATCATGAATGTAATGAGTTTCATTTTTTCTTAATCCTCTCTAAAGCCTTGATGACTTTTCTGAAGTTAACAAAGTCGTAGCGACTATGACACTTCAACAAAAAATCGTCCATAGTGGGCTCGTCATCTTTAAGAAAATAAAAGGAAAAGTCCGTAGCCACTATGAACAAGGCAGAGAGAGGAGAAATTTTTTCAGCGCGCATTCCTTGTGGGAAGCCGCTTCCATCTGGCGATTCATGATGTTGGAACGCAAGTTGGTCTGTATCTGGAGGAGCGTTTGTAAAATATCTTTTAATAAGATTGGCTGCATCTTTCGGATGAGAAAGAAAGATCTTCTGATCTTCCTCAGTCAGCGTATGTTTGATCTTTTCGAATTCATGAAGATTCTGAATTTGAAGTAACTCAGGTCTTACTGCAAGAGTGATATCTGAAAGAACTGATGCGAAGACCAGTTTATCCATTGTCGTTTTTGAGATCCAGTCGAGGTTCTTCGCTAGTAAGCAGGCAATGAGACTCGTCAGGTTCATTTTCTGAGTGAAGAGAGCGTATTCGCCCTGCTTCTCTTTTAAGACTTTGAGGAAATGATCAACCTTCGCTTCTTTTTCAACAAGCGATCGGATTCTTTCTACTGCCTTATCGATGGATTCCTTGAAGTCTTTATCGACATGCACTTCATCATCAATACGAAGAATCTTATTCTCAAATCTCTTTTCCGGAGTATCACTCGCTCCGCGAAGGACAAACCTGAAATTGTTCGCCTTAAGGAAGATATCAATCTGATTCTGAATCTGATGAATCACCCACATCGCCGTTTCACGATTCAGGTAGAGATAGTTAATCCCCTTAGATTTGTACTTCTGAATATCAATGATGTTCGTATTGTCATCTTCATGGAAAAGCTTGATGAACTTATCATTCCCGATCTTGATGAAGAGGTTCTTGTTAATGCCATCAAGGATTGAGAGGAAGTTGATATCAATACGACTATGGGTTTCTTCATTCAGGTAAGGAGAGCCAGCGAATAAATGCTTCGCTTCCTCAACCAGGTTGTTGGGAAGATGAGTTTCATCCATCAGAAGCATCTGATGCTGATCTTTCAGGAGTTCACGTCCCTCTTCGCGGATTTTATCCACGAGGATGACGATTCTAACGAGCTTGGAATTATCTTTCAGGTATCCAACGAAATCTTCAAGGAGATAGGCATTCGGAGTGTAATCATAAACGATCATACTCGGAACCTGCTCTAGGTTCTTCAGGAATGAAAGTGCTTTTTCTTCCGATTCTAGTTCAGTCACTTCAGTGTGAAGAAGTGTTTCGAGGACGAATTTCAGAATTCCCCTCATGTAAGGAGAATTAGAAACAACCAGGAATGGGAGTTTTTTAACTGGTGTACTCATTAGTATAGTTGAACGAAGTCCCCTTCAGTCACGGATCCTCCCGAGTGAAGTGTGCAGACGGCACCATCCGGGCCGAAATAATCAATCACTTCGAGTGTACCTTTCACTTCACCTTGTGACATACCAATCATCGCACCTGACTCAGGATCGTAAATCTCCTGGCCTTCTGTGATGACTTTAAGGATATCTCCAAGGTTGATTCCGGATGAACGTCCGGCATTGATATAGATTCTTGTACCGATGATTTTTGCTACTCGTCCCATCCAATCCAGGCGGCTGCCAAGTTTTACAATTCTCGGAACAAATTTTCTTACTGCTACTTTTACTGAATATCTTAACAGATCCTGACGGTACGAAAGATTCTCTTCAGACTCAGCTTTATAGAAGCGGAGGTTATCGTCAGAGATATTCCCATCGACCGTTTCAGAGAAAAGTTCCTTGTTGGCAAGAACGTCGTAAACCTTCACTTCAACATATGTCTCAGCTAGTGATTTTACTTTTCTCACGAATCCTACTTCATCACTCTTCTGGCGAATACGAGCTTCTTT